>NZ_DASZBY010000117.1:0-125001 GCF_035943795.1 Aliidongia sp.
GCCGGCGATGAGCGCCCAGGCGCCGGCCCCCGACACGGCGAGCCCCAGCCGCGTCGCGGCGGCGGCGAAGGTCGCGCACACGTTGACCATGGCGATGCGCTCGTACTGCAGATCGCGGTTCAGGATCGCCAGCGGGATCAACGCCGCGCCGACCAGGGGCTGCTTGATCGCGGCTGCAATGAAATAGGTCGACATGCCGGCGACGCCGTAGACTGCTTCGATCCAGGGGGCGGCCAGCAGGGTCAGGGCCGCGACCAGCGCCGCGGCGCCGACCACGAACCAGAACAGGGTGTCGAGCTGCAGCCGCGACACCGACTTGGCCTGCACCAGCGCCTCGCTGGTACCCAGGCCGTCGAACGCCTCGATGATCATGCCGATCGAGACGACGAGCGAGGCGATGCCGACCTGCTGTTTGGTCAGATACAGCAGGACGGCCAGCATCGTCGAGAAATCGATGATTTTGGCGATGATCGTGGCACCGCCCAGCCAGTTGAACCCGCGGCCCAGGTGGCGCTGATGACTATCCACGCGGCCGGGCTCGCGCTATTCGCATTCCACGGGCGGCAGGCGGATGGTGGATAGGGCGATATCGGGCGGCAGGATCCAGGACCGGTTGCGTGCCAGATGGACCAGCCAGCGTCGCGACTGGTCGATCCAGGCGCGGAACTGCGGGCGGCTCCAGGTGCCGCGCTCGTCCGGCGCCGAGTGCAGCCGGTGGGCGAGGACGGTGGCGATCTTGCGGGCGCGGGCCTCCCAGGTCAGGCCGCGGCTGTCCGCCAGCGCGGTCGCGGCGAGGCGGGCGGCGAGTTCGGCGTCGCTGGTCAACCGGCCGATGCCGGCGACCAGCGCGTCCAGACTGTCGGCCTGGCAAAGATAGGCGTTTTCGCCGTGGTTCAGGACTTCCTTCACGTCGGGCGTGTCGCCGGCCAGGATCGGGCGGCCAGACGCCATGTAGAAGAACAGCTTCAGCGGCAGTACGGTCGAACCGAACTCGGCCAGCGGCTGCCAGGATGGCGGGATCAGCAGCACATCCGCAGCGAAGACGTATTGGCCGAGCGTCTCTGGCGGCTGAAACGGCACGATCCGGACGTTCGGCACGTCCCGGGCCAGGGCCTCGATCGGGCCTTGGCCGTACGACCCGACCAGGATGAACAGGTGGTCCGGCAGCTGCTTTGCCGCCTCGATCACCAGATGCAGGCCCTTCTTGTGATTGACGCGCCCGGTGTAGACGATGGTCTTGCGACCTGGGGCGACGCCGATCGCCGCCTTGGCGACCTCGATCGGCATCGGCGTCTGCAGCCGCTCCGGCTCGAAGCCGTTGCGGATGCAGTGCAGCTTGTCCGCCGGAATGCCCAGGTCCAGGTACTTTTGCCGCGTGTAGTCGGAATGGCAGATGTTGACCAGGAAGCGCCGGTGACAGAACAGGCGGTAGATCCAGCGCTGCAACGGCGGAATCTGGTCGGGCCACGGACGGTAGTGGTCGAACGCGACCTGTTGCCCGAACATGAGCGCCAGCCAGGCGACCCACAGGTTTCGCGTATAGACCAGGTCGGCCTGGCGGAATTCGCGCTGGAACAGCATGGACAGCCCGCAGCGGAAATGCCGCAGCGCGGCCGGCTGCAGCGGCGCGCGGGCCGGCACGACGGGCATTCCGGCCAGCCGGGCGATCGCCGCGCGGTCGGCATCCTCCGACAGCGGCACGTGCAGCCACGACTGCGTCGCCAGTGGCGCCAGATGTTTTGCGGTCGTCACGAAGACTTCGGCGTCCGCCTCGGTACTCGGCAGAGGATTCTCGAAGGTGAACAGAATTCTCATCGATGACCGCAGGAAAGATGGAAGTCCCCTCGGCCCCGGGAGTGCCGGGCCGACGGTGGCGTGACCATAGGCGGATCCGGGGATCGATAGAACCGAAAAACCAGGATGGCCGTCATCTTGGCCTGGGTCTGGTATGGGCGGGACGCTTGGGTGGGGGTGCTGCAGGTCTGTTAGGGTTTTCCAGCGGGACGCTCCTCTGGAACAGCGAGACAGGTGGCGGGCATATGGCATTTCTCTCCGAACCGGTACCCGAACGCGGCGTGCCGTTGCCGGTGGCGCCCGGCATCACGCGGATCGTCGCGAACAATCCCAGCGTCATGACCTATCACGGGACCAATACCTACCTGATCGAGGCGGAAGATGGTTTCGTCGTGCTCGACCCGGGGCCCGACGACAAGGGACATCTGGACGACGTGCTGCGCGCGACCGGCGGGCGCGTGTCCGCCATCCTGCTCAGCCATACCCATGCCGACCATCTGGGCGCCACCGCCGCATTGAAGGAACGGACCGGTGCTGCCACCCACGGCTTTCGCGTGAGCGCCGATCCGGAATTCGGCGCCGACCTGCTGGTGGATGATGGCGATACGGTCGCCGGCATGACCGCGATCCACACGCCGGGTCATGCCAGCGACCATCTGTGCTTCGCGGCCTCGGACGGCATCATCTTCACCGCCGACCACGTCATGTCCTGGTCCAGCAGCATCGTGTCGCCGCCGGGCGGCAACATGATCGACTATTTCAGCAGCCTGAACCTCATGCTGGCGCGCGACGACAGGCTGCTGCTGCCGGGCCATGGCCCGCCACTGCCGGAGCCGCGGGCGCATATCCAGGCGCTGCTCGACCACCGGCTGAAGCGCGAACATGCCATCCTGGCCGCGCTCGATGCCGGTCCGCTCGGCACCTGGGACCTGGTGGACCGGCTCTATTCGAAGACGGACCCCTGGCTGCGCCGGGCGGCGGAACGGAACGTCATCGCCCATCTGCTGAAGCTGCAGACCGAGATGCGGGCCGAGCAGCACGGCGAGGCCTGGGCGGCACGCCGGTAGCGGTCAGCCTCCGGTGGGGAAGAACTGGTTCGCCGGCCGCTCAAGGCCCAGGTGGTCGCGCAGGGTCGTGCCCTCGTACTCCCGGCGATAGAGGCCGCGCCGCTGCAGCTCCGGCACGACCAGCTCGACGAAATCGTCGAGGCCGGCCGGCACGGTCGGGAACATGATGTTGAAGCCGTCGGACGCTTCGCTCTCCAGCCATTCCTGCATGGTGTCGGCGATTTCGCCCGGCGTGCCGACCATCTGCAGCCCGCCATAGCCGCCGACCAGCTGCGCCAGCTGGCGGACGGTCAGATTGTCCCGGCGGGCGAGCGCCACGAGGGTGGCGCGCCCGCTCTGGCTCTGGTTGGTCTCCGGAATGTCCGGCAGGGGCGCGTCCAGCTCGAAGCCGGACGCATCGACGCCGAGGCGGATCGACAGGTTGGGGATCCCGCTCTCGGCATGGACCAGGCTGTCGAGCAGCGCCTTTTTCTCCTGTGCCTCCTTCGTCGTCCGTCCGGCGATGACCAGCGCGCCCGGCAGGATCTTCAGTTGGCCCGGCGCGCGGCCGAGCGCCGCCATCCGCGCCTTCACGTCCTTGTGGAAGCTGCGCCCATCCTCGATCGTGCGGCTGCTGCCGAACACCACCTCGGCGGTCTCGGCGGCCAGTTGCCGTCCCGCGTCGGACGCGCCGGCCTGGACGATGACCGGCCAGCCCTGGATCGGCCGCGCGATATTGAGCGGGCCGCGCACCGACAGATGCTCGCCCTTGTGGTCGAGCACATGCATGCGGGCCGGATCGAAGAAGATGCCGCTCGCCTGGTCCTTCAGCCACGCGTCGTCGGCCCAGCTGTCCCACAGGCCGGTGACGACGCTGTGAAACTCGCGGGCGCGCCGATAGCGCTCATCATGCTCGACATGGTCGGTGAGGCCGAAATTGAGCGCCGCGTCGGGATTGGAGGTGGTGACGACGTTCCAGCCCGCCCGGCCGCCGCTGATGTGGTCGAGCGAGGCGAAGCGGCGGGCGATGTGATAGGGCTCGTCGAAGGTGGTCGAGGCAGTAGCGACGAGGCCGATGCGCTCGGTCACCATGGCCAGTGCCGACAGCAGGGTCAGCGGCTCGAACGAGGTCGCGGTGGCGCTGCGCCGCAGGGCCTCGACCGGCATGTTCAGCACCGCCAGGTGGTCCGCCATGAAGAAGGCATCGAACCGCGCGGCTTCCAGCTTCTTGATGAAGCCGACCAGGTGCTGGAGGTTGAAGTTGGCGTCCGGGTAGGCGCCCGGATAGCGCCACCAGGCGGTATGGATGCCCACCGGCCGCATGAACGCGCCCAGGTGAAGTTGCTTTGGCATGATGGATCTCCGGCGCGGGGGTCGACTGCTGGTGATATGGCGGCGACCATCCCGCGGCGCCAGGGGCGGCGCGGCCTTTCGATCGGTCAGCCGACGATCGCGCAGCCGAATTCGGCGGCGCTCATGACCAGCGCGCGCGAAAAGCTGGGTGCGAAGCTGCGTCCGACCGCCAGATGGAAGACCGGCGCAGGGCTTTCCTGCCAGAGAGTGACGCCGATCGTCGCGGCCGAGGTCGTCGCCGCATCATCGGGCCGGAAAGCGCTCGGATCCAGATCGATCGGGATGAGCTTTGCCAGCGCGGCGCGCGCGTTTTCGCCGGATACGGCGAACAGCACATAGGCGTCGCTCTGGTCGCAGACGGCGGCATCGACCTGGAACGCATCGCGCAGCCGGCCTTCCAGGTCGCCGATCGTGAAGCCCGCCGCGAGCCAGCGGCCGGGGCCCATGCCGATGAACGCCAGGCCCGAGGCAGCGACCCGTTTGGGGCCGGTCGGCAGGGCGGTGCCGAATGCCGCCGCGCAGCGGGCGTTCAGGCCTTCCGTTCGATTCCAGGCGGTCGCGATCGAGGCGAAACATACGCCTTCGACCAGCGTAACGGTCACGCCCTGGTCGTTGGCGCCGTAACGGCCGGCCGGTACGATCCGGGTCTGGGCGATGTGGCCGAGCAAGTCAGGCACGAAGGCGCACTCCTTCCGGATCGACGAAGGCGGGGGCACAGATCTCGACCTCGATATCGCCGCCGCGGATCGGGTCGTAGACGCGGACCCGTTCGCCGATCCGGGCCGGTCCCCGCGCCAGCAGCCCGAGCCCGATCCAATGGCCGAGCGCGGGCGAGAAGGCGACCGACGTCATGTAGCCCTCGTCATGGGCCAGGTCGGCCGGTTGCCCGATGCCGAGGAAATGCGCGCCGGCCCGCAGGCGCGCCGTGCCATCGACCGGCTTGAACCCGACCAGGGTCGGCCGGTCGGGATCGCGGAAGGCCGGCCGGCCGGCCATGGTGCGGCCGACATAATCCTTCTTGGTCGACGCCATGCGGCCCAGACCCAGGTCGGCCGCCGCGGTCTGGCCGTTCAGCTCGGCGCCGGAGACATGGCCCTTTTCGATCCGCATGACGCCCAGCGCCTCGATGCCGTAGGGGGTGATGGCGAAATCCTGGCCGGCCGCCATCACGGCCCGCGCCAGCGCCTCGCCCTGGCGGGCCGGCACGGCGACTTCGTAGCCCAGCTCGCCGGAGAACGAGACACGGAAGATGCGCGCCCTGACGCCGCCCATCACTGTGGCCTCGATCACGCCCATGTACGGCAGCGTCGCGTTTTCGACGTCCACGCCCGCGTCGACCACCTTCCTCAACACCTCGCGGGCGCGCGGCCCGGCGATCGCGATCTGCGCCCATTGCTCGCTGACCGAGGCAAGCTGGACGTCGAGGTCGGGCCACAGCACCTGCAGGCAGAATTCCAGGTGCTGATAGACCTTCGCGGCATTGGCCGTCGTGGTGGTCATGAGATAGCGGCGCTCGCCGAGGCGCGCGGTCGTGCCGTCGTCCATGACGATGCCGTCCTCGCGCAGCATGGCGCCATAGCGCACCTTGCCGACGGCGAGGCTCGAGAAATTGTTGATGTAGACGCGGTCGAGCAGGGCTCCGACGTCCGGACCCTGCAGGTCGATCTTGCCGAAGGTCGACACGTCGATCATGCCGACACCCGATCGCACCGCCGTCACTTCGCGCGTCACCGTTTCCAGCCAGTCGCGTTCGCCCGGCCGCGGGAAATATTGCGCACGCAGCCAGGGGCCGGTCTCGATGAAGACGGCGCCGGCCGCCTCGGCCCAGGCATGGGTCGGCGTCGGCCGGGTCGGGCGGAAGTCCTTGCCCCGGTGATGACCGGCCAGCGCGCCGATCGCGACCGGCGTGTAGGGTGGGCGAAAGATCGTCGTGCCGGTCTGGGCGATGCTCCGGCCGGTCAGCGACGCCATGATCGCCATGCCGGTGACGTTGGAGGTCTTGCCCTGGTCGGTCGCCATGCCGAGCGTGGTGTAGCGCTTCAGATGCTCGACCGAGCGGAAACCCTCGCCATGGGCGATCTTGACGTCCTTGGCTGTGACGTCGTTCTGCTGATCGACGAAGGCCGGGCCGCGCGAGGCGGCGACATACCAGAACGGCTCGACGGCGGTGTCGCCGTCGTCCGCGCGCGGGGCGGCACCGGCAGAGCCCTCGAAACCGAGATCCCGCGCCGCTTCAGTGCCTTTTGCCATGCCGTCGGCGAGGCAGGCGGCCAGGCCGTAGCGGCCGGCGGCGGCACCGGCCACGGTCAGCCCGGGCGGTACCGCACCCGGCACGAAAGCCGCGATCGCCTCGTCCCAGACCGGGCGGCCGCCATGGTGGCAGGTCAGGTGGACGTTGGGCGAGAAGCCACCGGAGATCGCGAGCCCGTCGACCGCCAGGGTTTCGATGCCGGTCGCGGTCGCCACCTCGATCCCGCTGAGCCGCTTGCCCTCGGTGGCGACGACCTGTCCGCCCAGGATGATGCGAATGCCCCAGCGCCGGGCCTCGTCGGCGAGCGCGGATGCCACTGCCGATCGAACGTCGACGATCGCCTGGACCTGGGCACCCGCCGCCGCCGCGTCGAACGCCGCGCGCCAGGACGCGTCGTTGTTGGCGAAGAAGGCGGTCCGGTCGGCCGGCACGGCGGCATAGCGGTTGACGTAGGTGCGGAATGCCTGGGCCAGCATGACCCCCGGCCGGTCGTTGCCGCCGAACACGATCGGCCGTTCCGCGGCGCCCGCCGCCAGGATCGCGCGCCGGGCGACGATCTTCCACATTCGCTGGCGCGGGCGATGGGGGGCCGGCTCGGCCAGATGGTCGCCGACACGCTCGATGAGGCCGTAGGTGCCGGTGTCGTAGACGCCGAACACCGTCGTCCGCAGCAGGATCCGGACGTTGGACAGGCTCGACAGTTCCGCCATGGTGGCATCGACGAACATCCGCGCAGGCGCGCCGTCGATCTCGGACCGTTCGGCGTTGAGCCGGCCGCCCGGCCGGAAATCCTCGTCCGCCACGATCACCCGCGCGCCGGCCCGGGCCGCGGTCAGCGCCGCCATCAGCCCGGCGGGGCCGGCGCCGACGACCAGCACGTCGCAGAAGCCATGCGCCTTTTCGTAGTGGTCGGGATCGGGCAGCGCTGCAGCCGTGCCCAGGCCGGCCGCGCGACGGATGATCGGCTCGTACAGCTTTTCCCACGCCGCCGCCGGCCACATGAAGGTCTTGTAATAGAAGCCGGCGCCCAGGATCGGCGCCAGCAGGCCATTGACCGCGAGCAGGTCGAAACCCAGCGACGGCCAGCGGTTCTGGCTGTGCGCGACCAATCCGTCATAGAGCTCGGTGACGGTCGCTCGGGTATTGGGTTCGCGCCGGGCGCCGGTCCGCAGTTCGACCAGCGCGTTGGGTTCGTCCGAGCCGGCGGCGAAGATGCCGCGAGGGCGATGATATTTGAACGAGCGCCCGACCAGCGTCTCGCCCTGGGCGAGCAGCGCCGACGCGAGCGTATCGCCGGCGAAGCCGCTCAGCGCCCGGCCATCGAAGGAAAAAGCGAGCGGCCGGCTGCGGTCGATCAGGCCGCCCTGGTCGAGCCGGCTCATCGGGCCGCCTCGCTCTTACGGACCAGGGTGGCCTCGGCGATCTGGTGGGTCCGCGTGTCGCGCGTCACCGCCAGCCATTGGCGGCAGCCGGCGGCGTGGTACCACAGCTCGCGCAGGCTGCCGGCCGGATTGTCGCGCAGATAGACGTAGTCGTGGAACAGCGCGTCCGCATCGGGCGCCGCCGGATCGGGGCGCGCGAGCGACGCATCGCCCAGATAGGCGAATTCATGGGCGTCACGCGGACCGCAGAAGGGACAGGGAATGCGCATGGTTCAGTGCAGGTTCGGCTGGGCGCCGACCCCCTTCTCGTCGATGAGGGCGCCAGTCGCGAACCGGTCGAGGCGATAGGCGGCGTTGAGCCGGTGCGGTTCGTCCTTGGCCAGGGTCCAGGCGAAGCACCAGCCGGAGGCTGGTGTCGCCTTGAAGCCGCCATAGCACCAGCCGGCATTGAGGTAGAGGCCGTCGAGCGGCGTCCGGTCGATGATCGGCGAGCCATCCATCGACATGTCGACGAGGCCGCCCCAATGGCGCAGCAGCCGCAGGCGGCCGATCGCCGGCATCAGCGCCATGCCGCCCTCGCAGACATCCTCGATGGTCGGCAGGTTGCCGCGCTGGGCGTAGGAATTGTAGCCGTCGATATCGCCGCCGAACACCAGCCCGCCCTTGTCGGACTGGCTGATGTAGAAATGGCCGGCGCCGAAGGTGATGACGCCGGGAATGAGCGGCTTCAGCCCTTCGGATACGAAGGCCTGCAGCACGTGGCTCTCGATCGGCAGGCGCAGCCCGGCGAGGCCTGCCACCCGCGAACTGCTGCCGGCGACGGCGAGGCCGACTTTGCCGGCGCGGATCGGCCCGCGGCTGGTCTCGACGCCGACGACGGCGCCGTTCTCGCGCAGGAAGCCGATGACCTCGCAATTCTGCACGATGTCGACGCCCAGCCGGTCGGCAGCGCGGGCATAGCCCCAGACGACGGCGTCATGGCGCGCGGTGCCGCCGCGCCGCTGCAGCAGGCCGCCCTGGATCGGGAAGCGGCCATTGTCGAAATCGAGGAAGGGGTAGAGCGCGCGGACCTGCCCGACATCGAGCAGTTCGGCGTCGGCACCGCTCAGGATCATCGCATTGCCGCGCCGGGCATAGGCGTCGCGCTGCGCATCGGAATGGAACAGGTTGAGCACGCCACGCTGGCTGACCATGGCGTTGTAGTTCAGGTCCTGCTCCAGCCCTTCCCACAGCTTCATCGACCATTCGTAGAACGGCTCGTTGCCGGGCAGCAGGTAGTTGGACCGGATGATCGTGGTGTTGCGCCCGGCGTTGCCGGAGCCGATCCAGCCTTTTTCCAGGACGGCCACGTTGCGGATGCCATGTTCCTTGGCGAGGTAATAGGCCGTGGCCAGGCCATGGCCGCCGCCGCCGACCACGATGACGTCGTAGGCCGGCTTGGGTGCGGCATCCCGCCAGGCCGGCGTCCAGACGCTGTGCCGGCGGCAGGCGTCGGCGAGGATCGAGAAGACGGAATAGCCCATGGCGCGGCAGCGATCCTTGCGGGAGAAGTTCTTCGCTGGCGCCATGATCGATCGGTTCGGGGCGACTATCTTGCCTGAAGGCGACGAAAGATTGACTTGAGGCGACATTCCATCGTTTCTGCCCCTTCCGATCCTTGGAGCAGGGCCGATGGCGAATCCGATCGAGCAGCAGCCCCGGCACTACGGGTTCCTGCTGACGCCGAATTTTCCGCTGATGTCCTACGCATCCGCCGTCGAGCCGCTGCGCGCCGCGAACCTGCTCACGGGCCGGACCCTCTACACGTGGCGGCACGTTGCCGCGACCGGCCGGACGATCCGGGCGTCGAACGGCGTCGATATCGTCGCGGACAGTCGGATCGGCGATGCGATCGAGCTGGATGCGCTGTTCGTCTGCGCCGGTGGCAATCCCGCCCTGTTCCGCGAGCCGCCGACGCTCGCCTGGCTGCGCTCGCTCGCCCGCGACGGCGTCATGGTCGCCGGCATGTCGGGCGGCAGCTACATCCTGGCGCGGGCCGGCCTGCTCGATGGCCATCGCTGCACCATCCATTGGGAACATATCCCGGCGCTGGAGGAGGAGTTCCCGCGCCTCGAAATCCGCCGCACCTTGTTCGAGATCGATCGCGGTCGGGTGACCTGTGCCGGCGGCATCGCCTCGCTCGACATGATGCTGGCGCTGATCGAGCGCGACCACGGTCCAGACTTGGCGGCCGAAATCAGCGAATGGTTCCTGCGCACCCAGCCGCGCCTGGGCAGCGGCTCGCAGCGCATGACCTTGCGCGAGCGCCACGGCGTCAGCAACGGGAAGCTCTTGAAGGCGTTGGCGCTGATGGAGCGGCGGCTGGAAGAGCCGATGCCCTGCGCTGCGATCGCCACCGACGCGGGCGTATCGCCCCGTCAGTTGGAGCGGCTGTTCGCGGACCATCTCCACACCACGCCCCAGGCGCACTACCTCGCCATCCGGCTGGATCGTGCGCAGAGCCTGCTGCGCCAGACCCCGATGGCCGTGGCTGAAATCGCCGTCGCCTGCGGCTTCGTCTCGACCAGCCATTTCTCCCGGGCCTATCGCCGGCGCTTCGCCCGGTCGCCGCGCGAGGACCGCCACGGCGCGCAATCCGCTGGATGAAGAGGCCGTCTAGGAAATGCCGGTCTCGATCGACAGGCGGATCAGATCGGCGGTCCGGGCGACGCCCAGCTTGGACTTGATGTGGCCGCAGGTGTTGGCGACGGTCTTGTAAGCGACGCCCAGGGTGTCGGCGATGTCGGCCAGGCTATGGCCCTCGCCCAGCAACCGCAGGATCTCCAGTTCCCGCTCGCTCAGGTCGCCCAGTGCGGATCGGCCCGGGGATGATTGCAGGGCGAGTTCCTGGGCGATTTCATTCTCGACGTAGCGTGCGCCGTCGAGCACCCGCCGGACTGCGACCAGCAGCTCGTCGGGCGAGGCACCCTTGCTGACATAGCCGAGCGCGCCGGCCTGCAGGGCGCGGGCGGCATAGAGCGGTTCGGCGTGCATGCTGAACACCAGGATGCGCGCCCGCTCGTCCGCGAGCAGCAGCCGCTTGACCAGTTCGAGGCCGCCCAGCCCGGGCAGATTGAGATCGAGCAGCGTCAGGTCGGGTCGCTCCTCGCGGTAGCGCAGCAGCGCGTCGCGGCCGGACGCCGCCTCGAGCACCGTCGCATCCGGCAGGGTCGCGAGCAGCCGCCGCAACCCGCCGCGTACGATCGCATGGTCGTCGACGATCAGGATCTTCATGACGCGATGGCCGACGGCACGGGCGTGCAGCAGGGCAGCACGGCCGTCAGGGTCACGCCTCGCCCGTCGCGCCGGTTGGCAACCTCCAGAGATCCGCCGAGCGCCGCCAGCCGTTCGGCCATGCCGATCAGGCCGAAGCCGGTTCCCTCGGCGGCATCGGCCAGGCCGTCGCCGTCGTCGACGATGGACATGCGGACGCCATCGTCGTCGCCGACCGCGATCGTGACCAGGATGCGGGTCGGGTGGCCGTGGCGGACGGCGTTGCTCAAGCCCTCCTGCACGACGCGATAGATCGTCCCGTCGATCCGATCGTCCCGGCTCACCTCGCCCATCGCCAGGTCGATGCGGATTTCGACCTCCGGGTAGCGTCGGCGCCAGAACTGGGCGAGCGTCTCGACCGCGTCCGCCAGCCCCAGTCCGAGGGGGCCGGCCGGCCGCAGCCGACCCAGGATCGCCTTGACCTGGCGCTGCATGTGGGCGACCGCCTCGCGGATCGTCGCCACCCGCTGGGCCAGTTCGATCCGGCTGCCGGTCGTCGCCAGTTGCGGAATGGCGGCGGCATCGACGCTGACCGCGAACAGGAACGGACCGATTTCATCGTGAAGGTCGCGCGCCAGATCCGCCCGTTCCTCGTCCTGCAGGGTGCGCAACCGTTCGTGCAGGCGACGGTTGTTGGCTTCGAGCCCCGCCAGGCGCTCGGCCATCTGGTTGAATCCCTCGGCTAGCCGGACCAGTTCCGGCGCGCCCCGCGGGGCAAGGCGCGCGCCATAATCGCCGGCGCCGATGCGGCGGAACGATCCGATCGCGGTTTCCAGCGGCATCAGGCCGCGCCGGACCGTCCAGGAGACCAGCAGCAGCACGAGCAGGCTGAACAACCCAAGCACGACCAGGCTGTCGCCCAACTGGCCCCAGACTTCGCCGACCTCGTTGCGCAGGTCGGCCTGCAGCATGATCGCCCCGCGCCCGCCGACGGCCGCCGGCAGCGGAAAGCGCAGGACCTTCGGCGTCACGCCCAGCAGCTGGACGAACCAGTCCGGCACGGCACGCTGCGGGGTGGCGAGCTGCGAGACCAGCGCCGGCTCGTCCTGACCGTTCAGCAGCACCGCCAGCACATGGCGGTCGCCATCGAAGGTGCCGATCAGCCGGCTCAGCTCCTGGCCCGGATTCTGCGCCCGCGGCAGCTGGGCCAGGGCGTTCTCGATGCTGTGCGCGCCGACTTCGACGGCCGCGGTCATCTCGTCGTCGACCGAGCGGGCGGCATGCCAGCAGACGAGAGCGCCGCCCAGAATCAGGCTGACGAGCAACACGAGCATGATCGAGACGACCAGGCGAAGCTGTAGTGACATGCGGTTGAGCCCCATCGGTGCCGCGCCTCCCGCATCATCCTAGCGCCGCCGATCGGCTCTTCCGCAAGATCGGGAATTTTTCCTGGCGAGATCGGGAAAACCGCCTATCGCGGGGATGGGCGCTTTCACCCGTAATGGGAGCCGTGTCGGGTGGGCGAATCCGTCCGCCAGGGGAGGGCGCGGCATGCGGCGATCGGGGATTCTTGCGGCGGCCGTCCTGGCGTCGACCACCGCTTCCGCCATCGCTTCCGCCCAGGTCGCGCCGACGCCGCCCCCGGTCGAAACCATCACGGTCGTCGGCACGACGCCGCTGCCCGGCGCCGGCATCGATCGCGACAAGGTGCCGAGCAACGTGCAGGTCCTGTCGGACCAGGATCTGCACCGCGACGGAACGATCGATCTGGCCGGGACGCTCGGCAATAGGCTCTCCAGCGTCAACCTGACGCCGGAGCAGGGCAATCCGCTTCAGCCGGACTTCCAATATCGCGGCTTCGACGCGTCGCCGATCCTGGGCGCCGAGGACGGCCAGGGGCTGGCGGTCTATCAGAACGGCGTGCGCATCAACGAGGCGTTCGGCGACCTGATGAACTGGGACCTGGTGCCGCAATTCGCGGTCAACCGCACGACGCTGTTCAGCGCCGACCCGGTCTTCGGCCTGAACGCGATCGGCGGCGCGCTGGTGCTGGAGATGAAGAACGGCTTCAACGCGCCGGGCGGCTCGCTGGAACTGTCCGGCGGCTCGTTCGGCCGCATCGTCGGCACGGCCCAATGGGGCATTCAGTCCGGCGATTTCGCCAGCTATGTCGGCGTGCGCGGCTATGCCGACAATGGGTTCCGCGACCATTCCCTGTCGGCGATCAATCAGGTCTATGCCGACGTCGGCGCGGAGACCGGGCAGGGCACCTTGCACCTGTCCTACGCCGGTTCCTCCAACAATCTCCAGGGGGTCGGGCCGACGCCGGTCGAGCTGCTGGACCAGGACCGCAGCGCCGTCTTCACCTATCCCCAGTCGATTCGCAACGACGCGAGCCTGCTGACCCTGAGCGGTTCCTACAAACCGCTCGACCAGCTGACGCTCAACGGCACGCTCTATTATCGCCGCTTCAGCCAACGCCTGGTCGATGGCAACACGACCGATGCCAGCGACGACGGCTGTGCCAATCCCACCGACAATCCGGACGGCGCATTCCTATGCCTCGGCACCGCCGGCAACACGCTCTACGACCGCACCGGCCATCCTGTGCCGGATTTCCTCGCCGCCGCGATCGCGTCCGGCGGCAATGTCACCTATGGCGAGATCGACCGGACCGAAACCGATACGGACGGGCTGGGCGGGACCTTGCAGGCGACCCTGACCCGGCCGTTCCTTGGCCATGGCAATCACCTGGCGATCGGCGGCTCGCTCGATCACGGCGACACCAGCTACCGGGCGACCAGCGAACTGGGCTCGCTCGGCGCCAACCTGCTGGTCAATGGCAGCGGCTTCATCATCGACCAGCTGGCGAATCCGGAATCGGCGGCCCAGGCGCTCGATGCCGGGCTGCTGATCGGCCCGACCTCGCTCCAGGCGACCAACGATTATTACGGCCTGTATCTGACCGACACGTTCGACGTCACGGACACGCTGTCGATCACCGTCAATGGCCGGTACAATCTGGCCCGGATCGACCTGTCCGACCGGCTCGGCACCGGCCTCAACGGCCATCACCGCTACGACCGGTTCAACCCGGGCGGCGGCATCACCTACAAGGTCGCGTCCTGGATGACGGTCTACGCCAGCTATTCCGAGGCGAACCGGGTGCCGACGCCGGGCGAGCTCGCCTGCGCCGACCCGACCCGGCCGTGCATCCTCGACGGGTTCCTGGTGGCAGACCCGGACCTGAAGCAGGTCGTCGCCCGGACCTACGAGGCCGGCGTGCGCGGCAAGTTCGGGCTGCCGGCGCTCGACGGCCGCGTCACCTGGAATCTCGGATTGTTCAGGACCAGCAGCGAGAACGACATCCTCGACGTCGCGACCGCGTCGTTCAGCACGGGCCAGGGCTATTTCACCAACGCCGGCAGCACGCGCCGCCAGGGCATCGAGGCCGGGTTCGGCTTCAAATCGGCGGATTGGAGCTTCGATGCCGACTACAGCCTGATCGATGCGACCTTCCGCACCCGGATCTCGCTGCCGTCCAACAGCCCGTTCGCCGATCCGGATACCGGCGACATCACGGTTCTGCCCGGCAATCGTCTGCCGCTCATTCCGCGCCATCGCCTGAGCCTGAGCGCCGAATATCAGGCGACCTCGAACTGGCAGGTCGGCGCCGATCTCAAGGTCCAGAGCAGCGAGTATCTGCAGGGCGACGACAGCAACCAGGGGCCCCGGATCGACGGCTCCCATGTCGTGAACCTGCATTCCTCCTGGGCGATCACCGAGAATGTCACGCTGTTCGGCGAGATCGACAATCTGTTCGGCGAGAAATATTACAGCTTCGGTGGCTTCACTCAGCTGGACGGGCTGCCGCCCAGCTTTCAGCTGAGCGACACCCGGACCTTCAATCCGGCCGCCCCGCGCGCTTTCTTCGCCGGGCTCCGGGCGACGTTCTAGGCGCGATCAGGCCGAGCGCAGGTTCAGCAGGATCTTTTCGACTTCCATTCCCAGGTCCGCGGCGCTGCGCTCCACGCCGTCGGCCGCCGTGGAAACCTGCGACGCCCGGGCACCGTTGGCGCCGATCTCCTCGGAGATGTCGGCGACGAACGACGTCACTTCGGCAGTTCCCCTGGCCGTCTCCTGGATGTTCCGAGTGATTTCCTGGGTGGCGGCACCCTGCTGCTCGATGGCGGCGGCAATGGACGAGCCGATCTGGTTCATCTCGGCGATGGTGCTGCCGATCTGTTTGATCGCGTCGACCGCGGTCTGGGTGACCATCTGGATCTCGGTGATCTGGTCCGAGATCTCGCCCGTCGCCCGGCCGGTCTGCGTGGCCAGCGCCTTCACTTCGCTCGCGACGACCGCGAAGCCCTTGCCCGCCTCGCCGGCGCGTGCCGCCTCGATCGTCGCGTTGAGCGCCAGCAGGTTGGTCTGGCTCGCGATATTGTCGATCAGCGACACGACCTCGCCGATCTTCAGCGCCGCACCGGACAGCCGCTCCATGGTCTCGTTGGTCCGTCGCGTATCCTCGTTCGCCTTTTCGGCGATCGTCAGCGAGCGGGTCATCTGCCGGCTGATCTCCACGACCGAGGTCGCGAGTTCCTCGGTTGCGGCGGCGACCGTCTGGACGTTGGCCGAGGCCTGGTTCGCCGCAGCCGCCACGCCGGTCGAGCGCCGGCTGGTCCGGGCGGCATTGGTTGACATCTCCTCCGCAGACGAGCGCATCGCGACCGCTGCATCGGTCACCGTGCCCACCACCCTGCCGACGTTGGCTTCCAACTCGTCGGCCAGCGCATGGACGACCCGCCGACTGGTCTCCTGCGCCTCGCGCCGCGTTTCGTCCTGGGCCACGCGAAGCTGGTTGCCCTCGATCATGCTGGCCCGGAAAACCTCGAGCGCCCGGGCGATGCGGCCGGTTTCGTTGGTCAGGTCGGCGTGGGGTACCACGACCTGCGCGTCGCCGGCGGCCAGCCGGTCCATGGCATTGCACAGGCGGGCGAGCGGGCCGGTGATGCCCCGGCCCAGCAATATTGCGATGCCGACCGCGACCAGCAGGACGATGGCGGCGATGCCGCCGGTCCAGGCGGCCTGACGATACATGACGGCGTCGATGTCGTCGGTATAGACGCCGGCCTGGATGGCCCATTGCCAGGGTTCGTAGGGGGCCGAGAACTCGTCCTTCGGTGCTTCCGTGCTGCCGGCGGCGCGCGGGATCATGAATTCGAGGAAGCCGCCGCCCTTCTTGGCGGAATTGATCAGATCCTCGACGGTCCGGCGGCCGTGCGAATCCGTCACGTTCATCCGGTTGACGCCTTCGTTCTTGGGGTTGGCATGGACCAGCGTCACACCGTCGAAGCGATAGACGCCATAATAGTCGCCGTCGCCCCAGCGCATGCCCCGGATCGCCTTCTTGGCGGCGTCCTGTGCGGCATCGAGAGTCATATGGCCCGCCTTCACCTCGTCGTCATAGCTCTTCACCATTCGGATGACGCTCGTGACCATGTCGCGCAACTTGTCTTCGCGCTCCCGCACGATGGTCGCGCGGATCGACCAGATCTGCCCGACCGAAATCGCGCCGAACGCGACCGACAGCGTGATGAGGATGAGGATGAGTCGCTGGAAGATGCCGAGATTTTTCATGGAAAACTCCGGAGGCGGAGGCTATGGCGCATGGAAATTTGCCGATACCGCCACAAAGAACCCTTCGAATATTAAGGATCCGTTTCGATCCTAGGATGCGTATCCGATTGATGGTCCAGATCGACGATCCAGTGCCGCCGCCGCGGCCGGAATCCGGCCGTAAGACCCTGACAAATCAGCTAACGCTACCTCAAGCCGGGCGCGTGGACAAAGCAGAATTCGTTTGCATGCCAGCAAAATTCCAGCAAGTGAAACACAATCGCCGATGGTGCTGGAATGACCGGGCCGAACGGCGTCTTTTTCAGAGCAGCTGGCGGGCATGATGGGCGATATGGTCGGCCATGAAGCTCTGGATGAACCAGTAGCTGTGATCGTAGCCCTCCTGCCGGCGCAGGATGAGATCCTGTCCCGATTTGGCCGCCGCCTGCTCCAGGCGCTCCGGCCGCAGCTGGTCGTCGAGAAACTGGTCGGCCAAACCCTGATCGACCAGGATCGGGCCGGGATAGGGGCTCGCGGCCATCAGCAGGCTTGCGTCCCAGGCCGCCCAGGCCTGGCGATCCGGCCCCAGATAGGACGAGAACGCCTTCACGCCCCAGGGCGCGTCGACCGGGTTGGCGATCGGTGCGAAGGCAGAGACCGATTGCCAAAGGTCGGGCCGTCGCAAGGCCGAGACCAGCGCACCATGGCCGCCCATGGAATGGCCGAAGATGCCTTTGCGATCGGCCCGGATCGGAAAGTTCGCCTCGACCAGCGCCGGCAGTTCCTGGTTCACGTAGCTGCCCATCCGGTAGTGCCGGGCCCAGGGCTCCGCCGTCGCATCGAGATAGAAGCCGGCGCCGGTGCCGAAATCCCACCCGTCGTCCTCACCGGGCAGGTTGGCGCCGCGCGGACTGGTATCGCAGGCGACCAATGCTAGCCCATGCTCCGCCGCCAGGCGCTGGGCACCGGCTTTGATCGCGAAAGTCTCCTCGGTGCAGGTGAGCCCGGCCAGGTAATAGAGTGCCGGCACCGGCGCGTCCGCCGCCTGGGGCGGCAGATAGACCGCGAAAGCCATGTCGGTGCCGGTCATCGCCGAGCGATGGGTATGGAAGCCCATGCGACCGCCGAAGCAACGCTGTTCGCTGCGGGTCGTGAGGGTCATGGCGCGGATCCTTGGCGGTGAGGGGATGCTACCGCGATCTTAGGCGTCGCCGTCCAGCGGCGAAAGCACGCGCGGCTTGCGACTTTGGTAGGGTTTGACGGCGCGCCGGACGGGGCACCACTGTGACTGCTTGCCCGACGAGGTGCCGATGAACGAGTTCGTCGCGATCATCCTGATCTGCATGAACGCGGTGGCCGCCGACGATTGCGACGAGCAGACCGCCGCCGACATGATGTCTACCGTGGTCGACAACGAACTCGGCTGCGCCATCGGCTGGCAGGACGTCATCGCCCGCTCGCCGCTCGGCAAGGAGGTCGGTACCTCGGCCTACGTGCGGACGATCTGTCGCCGTCAGCCGCCGCCCAAAAAGTGATCCGCCAGGGCACCCCGGAGCGAATGGGCGAGTTCGACCGCGGCATCGCCGCCCCTGCGTCGCAGCGCCGCTGGCACGGCTATCGTCTGGATGATCCGGGCGGGGCTGGCGGACAGCAGCAGGATACGGTCGGCGAGCGAGGCCGCCTCGACCAGGTCGTGGGTCACGAGCAATGCCGCCATCGGCCTTCGTTGCCAGGCGTCCAGCAAGAGCTGACGTGCCTCGCCCGCCATCGCTTCGTCCAGCGAGACGAAAGGTTCGTCGAGCAGAACCAATTCCGGCTCGACAATGAAGGCCCGAGCGATTGCCAGCCGGCGGGCCATTCCGACCGACAGGGTCGAGGCGAAGGCATCCCGCGCGGGCCAGAGGTCGAGCGCCCGCAGCAGGGTGTCGCCGGCCGCGGGCTCGCTGCCGGCAGGCAGCACCAGGTCGAGGTTCTGCCGCACCGTCCGCCAGGGCAACAGCCGGGGCGCCTGGAACACCGTGCCGAGGTGCTGCCGGCCGGCCGCACCCCAGGACAGGCTGCCCTCGTAGTCGGGATCGAGGCCGCCGACGATGCGCAGGAGCGTGCTCTTGCCGCATCCGGACGGGCCGACGATCGCCAGGATCTCGCGGTCGTCGAGCGTGAAGGCGAGCGGACCCAGCACGTCGCGGCCGGCGAAGCGCTTGCGGCGAACCTCGAGCGACAGGATCATCGGCGCCACCGGTTGGCACGGCGCTCGAGCGGCTGCATGACGCTCCATTCGAAGCCCTGCATGACCAGGATGAAGGCGAGCGTATAGGCCAGCAGCCGGGTCACGTCGAACAGCTGGAAATAGACCTGGATGCGAAAGCCGACGCCATTGCTGCGGCCGAGCAGCTCGACCACCAGCACGATCTTCCAGATCAGCGAAAGCCCGTTGCGCGCGGCCGAAAAGAGATAGGGCGTCAGTTGGGGCAGCACGACATGCCGCAGCCCGCGTCCGCGCGGCACCCGGAAACTCTCGGCCATTTCCAGCAGCTCCCGGTCGACCGCGCGCCGGCCCTCCCGGATCGTGACCGCCGTCGCCGGCAGCTTGTTGAGCGCGACCGCCGCGATGGCCGCGACCTCGTTCAGCCCGAACCAGATGTACAGCAGCACGATCAGGACGACGGCCGGAACGTTGAGCAGGATGGTCAGCCAGCTTTCGAAGAATTGATCGACCCGGCGCCATCGTCCCATGGCGAGGCCGAGCGCGCTGCCCAGCACCATCGACAGCACGAAGGCGGCAGCGACCCGGCCCAAGGTGATCGCGAGATCGAGCGGCAGGGTGCCGGCCACGATCTCCTGTCCCAACGCCCGGAACACGGCGCTGGCCGGCGGCAGCATCCGGCTGTGGAGCAGCCGCGCCGTCCCTTCCCACAGGACCAGCAGCAGCAGCGGCGACAGCGCGCGCAGCCAGCCGATCGATCTCGGGCGGTCGATCGCCGGCACGCTCAGAACGCCGTGCCTGGCCAGAAGGTGCCGGGTGCGATGGATTTGGCCGATCCGACCAGGGCCGGTCCGCCGATGTCGGCCAGGACTTGGAACAGCTGCGCCGCGGCACCCTGCTCCGCTGATCCCCAATGCACGGGAATGCCGCGGCGATACCACGCCTTCAGTCGCTGCAGTTCCGCATCGTCCGCGGCGCCGGTCAGCGGAGCCAGCGTCTGCCATTCCGCATCGTCCGTCGCCAGGATGGCACGCGCCCTGGCGAGGGCTGCCAGAAATCCCCCGAGGGCCGCCCGGTTCAGTTCGGCCCATCTGTCGGAGAAGACATAGCCGACGACCGGGACCGGATTTGCGATGCCCAGCGCGTCGACCGCCGCGTCGATGGCCAGGACCGAGCGCATGCCGGCGGCTTCGGCCTTGGCCGCGAACGGCCAGAAGGTCAACATCGCATCGAGGCGCCCGGCCTTCAGCTGCTCCGCCAGCAGCGGCGGGGCGCCGAAGGTCTTCTCGACGGCCATATCGAGGTCGATCCCGTGTCGCCGTTGGGCATAGGCGCGCAGGATGAGCCAGCTCTTGTCGAGCGGGCTGCCGGCGATGCCCAGTTTGCGCCCGGGCAGATCGGCGACGCTCCGGATCGGCGACGCCGCCGGCGCGACCAGCCCACCGACGGCGTTGGAGAAGGGCACGAAGGTCCAGTCGGCACCGTCGCTGCGCTGGCGGCTGACCCATAGCCAGTCGAGCGCCACCATGTCGACCGCGCCGGCCTGCAGCGCGACCTGGGTCGCCTGGGCCGCGGCGAACTCGACAGGCTGCAGGGCGACGCCCTGGGCCCGGTCGAGCCCGTGCCGGCGGATCACCTCCAATTCCCAGGAGACGGTACCGAAGCGCAACACGCCGATCCGGACCGGTGCGCCCGCCGCCTGGGCGACGCGGAACGCCAGGGGTGCCGAAGCCAGTGCCAGCAGCAGCGCGCGACGGTCGGGCCTCATGACGGATGGTTCCCCTTGATCATTTGCGCCGTTCCGACGATTGCGACGGCCGGGCGCGCCGAAGTCAATCGGCCTTGTCGGCCAGGATCTGGTCTTCCAGCAGAAAGCGCAGGCCGCGCGTCCAGGATTCGTCGGTGTTGCCGCGGATGTCGACGCTGCCCGCCCTGACGCGGGCGCCGGTCGTCGCATCCTCGATCTTCAGGTTGATGTTCAGGATCAGGTTGCTGACCTTCTGGACCCAGGCGACCGCCGCCTGGTGCGCGCCGACCTGCCGGGCCAGCGGCAGCTCGCACCCGTTGCAATTGCGCAGTTCCGGTGCCTTGTCGAGTGCCGCCTGCACCGGCGCCAGATCGACGATCCGATAGCGTCCGGACTGCGCCAGGGCGTCGCGCAATTGCCGGCCCAGCGCGCGGATCCGCTCCAGCTCCTCCGGCGTCGAGGGCGCCAACGAGGTATTGATCAGCTCGATGTCGAAGACCGCGAGCGGGGTCGGCGGCTCGGCCCGGGCGAGGCCGGCCGGCGCGATCGTCGCAGCAAGGCAAAGAAGCACGGCCAGGCGGGTCACGGGACGCCTCCTCGGGAGCTGACGATGTATCAGGATAAGGTCCTGGAAAAATTCACCCATTGGCCAATAGTGCTATGGCTAAGCGCCCGAGGCGGGGTGCACTATCGTGCGTCAGCGACGACGGCTGCGGCCCCGACGGGGCCAGGACCGGGCAAAAGCCCGGCGGCGGCAGGGGAGGGCGATGGATGCGGCTTCGGTTCGACACCCGGATGGCGGCCTTTGCCGTTTCCGGACTGGCTTGCCTGGCCGCGGCGCAGGCCCAGACGCCCGCGCCGGCCGAGGTCGATTTCGCGTATCTCGCCCTGGCGGTGCAGCGGACCATTCCGCTCAGCTATCTCGACCAGCCGCCGGCGGACGAGGGTATCCAGGGTGCCCGGCTGGGTCTGGCCGACGACGAGACGACCGGCCGCTTCATCCATCAGACCTACCGCCTGGCCGAGGCGATCGAGCCCGACGAGGTATCGGTGCTGGCGTCCTTCAGGAAGTTCGCGGCCGCCGGGCAGCGGCTCTTCGTCACCGATCTGCCGGCAGCCCTGCTGCTCCAGATCGCCGATCTGCCCGAGGCGAAGGACGCGATCCTGCTGGACGCGACTGCCGAGGACGACATGTTGCGGGCCGACGGATGCCGCCCGAACGTGCTGCACCTGTTGCCCAGCCGCGCGATGCTGGCGGATGCGCTGATGCAGTATCTGGCCGTCAAGAAATGGCGGAACATCCTGCTGGTCAGCGGACCGGAGGCCGGCGACAAGGCCTATGCCGATGCGCTGCGCCATGCGGCCGCGAAGTTCCAGATCCACATCGTCCAGGACAAGCCTTGGACCTACGATCCGGGCGCCCGGCGCACGGATACCGGCCATTACGCGATCGAGGCCGAAGTCGCGCGCTTTACCCAGGGCATCGGTTACGACGTGCTGGTCGTGGCCGACGAAGGCGACAATTTCGGCGATGACCTCGCCTACCGCGCGACCGATCCCCGGCCGGTCGCCGGCACCCAGGGACTGGTGCCGAGCGCCTGGGCCCGGCCTTTCGAGCAATGGGGCGGGACCCAGCTGCAGAGCCGCTTTCTGAGGCAGGCCGGGCGCTGGATGACCGACCGCGACTATGGCGCGTGGATGGCGGTGCGCGCGCTGGGCGAGGCGGCCGCCCGCGGCGCCGGCCCCGATGCCAAGCAGATCGGCACGTTCCTGCGCAGTCCGGATTTCGAGCTGGCCGCGTTCAAGGGCGCCCGCCTCACCTTCCGGGCATGGGACGGGCAATTGCGCCAGCCGGTGCTGCTGGCCGATGCCCGCTCCCTGGTCTCGGTCTCGCCGCAGCCGGGCTTCCTCCATCAATTTTCCGAGCTCGATACGCTCGGCACCGACCAGCCGGAGACGTCATGTCATCTGAACTGAATGACGGAAAATCATTGCCGCTCGCCGCCCTGCTGCTGATCGCGGGGCTCGTCGCCGCCGGTCCGGCGTGGGCCGAGCGGCTGCTGGTCTCGAACGAGAAGGACAACACCATCACGGTGATCGACGGCAAGTCGCTGGCCGTGATCAAGACCGTGAAAGTCGGTGCGCGCCCGCGCGGCATCATCCTGTCGAAGGACGGCAAGAGCCTCTACATCTGCACGAGCGATGCCGATCACATCGAGGAACTGGACCTCGCGAGCCTGACCGTGTCGCGCACCTTGCCGAGCGGCCCGGACCCGGAAACCTTCACCATCAGCCCGGATGGCAAGCAGCTCTACGTGTCGAACGAGAACGACAACATGGTCTCGGTCGTCGACGTGGCCGAGGCCCGGATCACCACTGAGATCGCGGTCGGCGTGGAGCCGGAGGGCATGGGCATCAGCCCGGACGGCAAGACCCTGGTCAATACCTCCGAGACGACCAGCATGGCCCATTTCATCGATACGCAGAGTCACGAGGTGATCGCGAACGTGCTGGTCGACAGCCGGCCGCGCGTCGCGCAATGGACCGCCGACGCGGCCCAGGTCTGGGTCTCGTCCGAGGTCGGCGGCTCCGTCTCGGTGATCGATGCCGCCACGCACAAGGTCATCAAGAAGATCCGCTTCACCATACCCGGGGTCGCGACGGAATCGATCCAGCCGGTCGGCGTGGCACTGACCAAAGACCGCAAGACGGCCTTCGTGGCGCTGGGGCCGGCCAATCGGGTCGCCGTCGTCGATGCCCAGACGTTCGAGGTCAGGAAATACCTGCTGGTGGGCCAACGGGTCTGGCAACTCGCCTTCTCGCCCGACGAACAGCGGCTCTATACGACGAACGGCGTCAGCAACGACATGTCGGTCATCGACGTCCCGGCGCTCAAGGTCACGAAATCTGTGCCGGTCGGCCGGCTGCCCTGGGGCGTGGTGGTGGCGCCGTGATCGCATGACCTTCATCCCGTCCGAGCCGGCGCTGTCGGTCGCCGATGTCAGCCACGCCTTCGGCGCCCGCCGGGCGCTCGACCAGGTGGGATTCGCGCTCCGGCCCGGCGATTTCACCGTGTTGCTCGGTCTGAACGGCGCCGGAAAGACCACGCTCTTCTCGCTGATCACCGGCCTTTATCATTGTGGGCGGGGCCGGATCTCGGTCTTCGGCCACGACATCAGCCGCGAGCCGTCGCCGGCGCTCGCCCGTATCGGCGTGGTGTTCCAGCAATCGACGCTCGACCTGGATCTGACGGTCGAGCAGAACCTGTTCTACCATGCCTCGCTGCATGGCATGGCGCGGTCGGCGGCGGCGGCGCGCATCGCGGTCGAGCTCGAACGGGTCGGTCTCGGCGCGCGCCGCCGCGACCGGGCGCGGCAATTGTCCGGCGGCCAGCGGCGGCGCGTCGAACTCGCACGCGCGCTCATCCATGACCCGACCCTGCTGCTGCTCGACGAGCCGACCGTCGGGCTCGACATGGAAAGTCGCGCGTTTCTGCTGGCCCATGTGCGCCGCCTCTGCACCGAACAGCGGCTGGCGGTGCTGTGGGCGACCCACCTGATCGACGAGGCGGGGCCCGATGCCTGCGCCATCGTGCTCCACGGCGGCCGGGTGCTGGCCGACGGCCCGGTTCCGTCGATCATCCGCGACGCGGGCGGCACGACGCTGAAGGCCGCGTTCGACCAGCTGGTCGCCGGCACGGGTGTGCGGGCATGAGCGGGGCACCCCCCTCGATCGGCGAAGCGGCCGAGGGCGACCGGGTCCGCGGACTGAGGCCGATGCAGTACGCCCGATGTCTCGGCGGCATCGTCCGGCGCGAGGCGCTGCGCTGGATCCATCAGCGCAGCCGCTTCGTCTCTGCCCTGGTCCGACCGCTGGTCTGGCTGGCGATCTTCGCCGCCGGCTTCCGCTTCGTGTTGGGCGTCTCGATCATTCCGCCCTACGAGACCTACATCCCCTACGAGGTCTATATCGCGCCCGGCCTGGTCGCGATGATCCTGCTGTTCCAGGGCATGCAGAGTTCGCTCTCCATGGTCTACGACCGCGAGATGGGCAGCATGCGGCTCCTGATGGTCAGCCCGCTGCCGCGCTGGTTCCTGCTGACCGCCAAACTGATCGCCGGCGTCATCGTGTCGATCGTGCAGGCTTATATCTTCCTGGCCATCGCCTGGTTCTGGGAGATCGAGCCGCCGCTCTGGGGTTATCTCAGCGTCCTGCCGGCCTTGGCGCTGGCCGGTCTCATGCTGGGGGCGCTGGGCCTCGTGCTGTCGTCGTTCATCCGGCAGCTGGAGAATTTCGCCGGCGTCATGAATTTTGTGATCTTTCCGATGTTCTTCGCCTCCTCGGCGCTCTATCCGCTGTGGCATGTCAAGGAAGCGAGCCTGACGCTGTATTGGATATGCGAGGCCAATCCGTTCAGCCATGCGACCGAACTGATCCGCTTCGCGCTCTATGGCCAGGTCGACTGGCTGTCGGCGGGGGTGGTGACGGCGTTCCTGCTGATGTTCATGGTGCTGGCCGTCTATGGCTACGATCCGGGCCGCGGGCTGATCGCGCGGCGGGGCGGGCCGGAATGACATTCGGAGGAAAGACGATGCGGCGTTCCGTTCCGGTGATCCTGGCGCTGCTCCTGGCCGGCGTCGGGCCGGCCGGGGCGGCGGTGCCGGGCCAGAATCCCGATTGGCCATGCCAGCAGCGCTTCGTGCCGACGCTCACGGCCGGGACGTTCTGGAACGGGGCGCTGCCGAACGGCCCGGACTGGCGCGCCAATCCGCGGCTTGCCGCACTGGTCGCCGGGACGGCACCCCGAGAGATTCCCCGCGACGAGGCCCGCGCCAAGCTCGCGGCCTTCGTCAAGCGGCTGAAGCCGGCGGAACGGCGCACCCTGCCGCCGCTGCTGTTCATCGGCATCGTCGACGAGACGAACCGGCAGCGCGGCGCGATCATCGACAGCATCGAGGATCTGACCCGGCGCCAGCGCGACCTGGGCGACCTCGTGGCGAAGATCTCGGCCGAATTGCAGGCGATTGCGCCTGACGTCCAGGGCGAGGCGGCCGGACGCCGTGCCGAGATCGTCCAGCGCCGCGATTTCGTGATCCGCAGCTTCGAGGAAACCCAGCGCACCATGCGCTATGCGTGCGAGGTTCCGGTCGAACTCGAAGCGCGGCTCGGCGATGACGCCAAGGCGCTGCAGGCGCCCTGATCGCGAGCACAAAAAAAGCCTCCGGCCAGCGTCGGCCGGAGGCGAATTGGGGTCTGGCACCGGGATGCGTGCGCCCCACGCGATGCCGGGCATGGGGAAGAGGCGCCCGGCAAGGAGAAAATCAGGCCTTCAGCGCACCGGACGCTTTCGCGATGTGGGTGGCGATGTGGTCCATCAAGGGCGGCGACAGGCAGTCGTACGGCTCGAGGCCGAGCTCCTTCAGCCGGGAACGCACGGCTCCCTGGTTGGCAGGATTGGCGCCGGCCTCGATGATCGACGATACGAAGGCAGCGAACTCGGGCGCCGACCAGCCACTCTGGCGCGACAGTTCGGTGTGGATGAAATCGAGTCCATAGAACGGATGGTTCTTGTTTTCGATGCGCCCATACATATGGACCCCGCATCCCTTGCAGGCATGCCGCTGAATGGCGGCCGCGGCATCGACGATGGCGAGCTTGTCGGCGTTTTCGGTGACGGTCACGTTGTCGCGCGGCACCACCGCGATCATCGAGAACAGGGAACCGGCCGGCTTCCAGCACTTGGTGCAGCCGCAGACGTGATTGTGGGCGCTTTGTCCCTTGACTGTCACGACGACGGGATTCTGGGCACATTTGCAGACGAGAGTCCCGCCAGCGAAGCCCTCGGTGCCCGGCTTCACGCCGTGATCGACGGACGGGTGGATCGTGGTCGCGCTCATCCCAAGTCTCCTCCAGACTGAATTCTTGTTTTTCGGTCGGCCGGGCCGGACTTCTGGATCCCGGCTGCGGCCATACTTCGGAATTTCTCGGCAATCCTGGACGACCGACCGGAAGCCGGCGGTCGGTCGACGCCGTCATCGGGCCGGGGTCCGCCGTATGCCGAGGCCATCTTCAACGGGGCAGGGATCGGCGCCAATAGTACTTAGGAACGAGGCCGGACCATCGATGACACGGATCGGCCGCGTCTTCGCCGTTGGTAATCCCCTGCAATCTCGGCTAGAGTCGGGTCCTGGGAGCAAGGCCCGAGAGGCCAGTAATGAAGAAGATCGTGATTGCCGACGACCACCCCATGATCCGGGGTGCTTTGGCGCTTTCTCTCGCCGCGACGACCGCCTTCGGCAAGATCGAGGTCCTGGAGACCTCGACCCTCGCCGAGCTGTTGGCGTATCTGAACGACAGTGGCGAGGCCGACCTCGTGCTGCTGGATCTCCGCATGCCCGGGGTCAACGGCTTCGAGGGACTGCTGACCCTGCGGGCGCGGTTTCCCAGCACGCCGGTGGTCATCATTTCCGCGCTGGAAGACCCCCAGCTCGTCGCCGAAGCGCTGGCGCTCGGTGCCGCCGGTTTCATTCCGAAATCGACGCCACGCCACGAGATCGTGCGCGCCCTCAACCTGGTCGCGGCCGGCGAGGTCTATGCGCCGCCCCATCTCGACTGCCCGCTGACGTCGGAGGCAGGCCGGGTCGATGCCGAGCTGGCACAGCGCCTGACCTCGCTCACCCCCCAGCAGCGCCGGGTGCTGCAACTGCTGGGCACCGGCAAGCTCAACAAGGAAATCGCCTACGACCTCGCCATCGCGGAAACGACGGTCAAGGCCCATGTCTCCAGCATCCTGCACAAGCTGAACGTCTATAGCCGGACCCAGGCCGTGGTGATGGCCGGACGGCTGCACCTCAGCAGCTTCGCCGACATCGCCGAGGTCTAGCGCTACTGCCTAGGCCAGCAGCTGGCTCAGCAGGGCGCGGAGCTGCGCCGGGTTCAACGGCTTGCGCAGCAGCCGCAGGCCGTGCTGCTGAACCACGGCCTGGACCGCGGGCGTGTTGTTGGCCGTGATGATGATGCCCGGCACTGAGGTGCCGAGCGTTTGTCGGATGCGAATGATCTCGGCCGCGCCCGTCGCCCCGTCGCCCAGGTGATAGTCGGCGATCACGAGATCCGGCGGGCGCGTCAGCCCGGCCAATTGCGCCAGCGCCTCTTCGCCCGAGGCGGCGACCACGGCGGTACAGCCCCAGCCCTCCAGCATTGCCTGCATGCCGGCCAGGATGCTGCGTTGATCGTCGATCACCAGCAGCAACGGATCGGCAAACCGGCCCGGCGGCCGCCGGGTCGCCGAGCGGTGGACGGTCGCCGGCTGCTTGTGGCCGATCGGGACCGTCACGGAAAAGACGGAGCCTCTGCCGACCAGAGAACGCACCTCGATGGGCAGGTCGAGCGTCTTTGCCGCGCGCTTGACGATCGCCAGTCCCAGGCCGATGCCGCGATCATGCCCGCCGGCGGTGTCGAGCTGACGGAATTCCTCGAAGATCTCGTCGAACTTGTCGGCCGGGATGCCGGCGCCGGTGTCCCAGACCTCGATCCTGAGGCCCGTGCTGCACCGCCGGCAACCGAGGACGATGCGGCCCTTGCGCGTGTAGCGGATCGCGTTCGACAGGAAGTTCTGGATGATGCTGCGCAGCAGGCGGACGTCGCTGCGCACGACCGCCCGCGAGGACACGTGGCGCAGCGCCAAGCCGCGATCCTCGGCCAGCGCACGGTGCTCCGTCGCCAGGGGGCCCAGCAGGCTCGTGATCGGAAAGTCGACGAGTTCGGGCTGGACCGCGCCGGCATCGAGCTTGGAGATGTCGAGCAGTGCCGCCAGCAGGTCCTCGACCGCGCTCAGCGAGATTTCGACATTGTTGATCAGCCCGCGATTGGGCTTGGAATGGTCGAGGTCGGCCAGCGCCGACACGAACAGCCGCGCGGCGTTGAGCGGCTGCAGCAGGTCGTGGCTCGCGGCCGCGAGGAAGCGCGTCTTGCCCAGGTTGGCCTGTTCCGCCTCGCTCTTGGCGATCTGCAGCGCCTTCTCGATCTCCCGCCGGTCGGCGATCTCGTGCTTCAGCTGGGCGTTGAGGCGCGTGAGGGCCGCGGTCCGCTCGACCACGCGCCGCTCCAGCGTCTCGTTCGCTTCCTTGACCGCCGCGTCGGCTTGGCGCCGTTCCGTGATGTCCTGCATCAGGGTGAAGAAGCCCAGGCTCTGCCGCTCGTCGCCCAGGTGGGGCACGAAGCTCACGTGGCCGTAGCGCGGCTCGCGCGTGCCGGACGGCGTCAGTTCGACCTCGAAATCGACCACTTCGCCGGCAAGCGCGCGATCGACGAAATCCTTGCGCCGGTCATACAGTTCCGCCGTCACCAGATCACCCATCTTGCGGCCCAGGATCTGATCGACCGGTCGGTCGAGCCACTGCCGGTAGGGCTCGTTGACGAACTGGTAGCGCTCTTCGGCGTCGACATAGGCGATCAGCGCCGGCATCGCATCGGTGACCAGGCGAATCCGGCGCTCTCCATCCCGCAGCGCCTCCTCGGTGCGCTTGCGGCGGGTGATGTCGGTAAAGGTCAGGACGAAGCCGCCGTCGGGCATGGGGTTGCGGTCGATGTAGAGGATCCGGCCGCTGTGCCACGCCTGCTCGAAGCTGAGCGGTACGGCACCTTCCTCGGGATTGAGGAACCTCTGCTGGCCGATGCCCAGTTTGCCCAGCGACCGGTTGAAGACGCGCAGGTCGTCGAACCGTGCGCCATCGGCCACGCAGGCCGGTGTCAGATCCAGCAGGCGGACGAATTCATTGTTCCAGGCGACCAGCGCCAAATGCCGGTCATAGACCGCGACGCCCTGGAATATGTTGTCGAGCGTCGCCTGCAGCAGGTTGGTCTTCTGGGCCAGTTCGGCCTCGCGCTGCTGGGTTTCGGCGCGCTTCAGGTTCGTGATGTCGGTGTAGATGCCGACGATGCCGCCGTCCCGGGTCCGCTTCTCGTTGACCTGCATCCAGCGCCCGTCGCCGAGCGCATGGACCGATGGGCCGTGGCTGTCGGCATGCTGCTGCATCCGCCGATCGATCCAACCTTCCGGGTCGCGGTAGGCGTCGAGCACGCATTTATGATCGATTGCCAGGTGCACGATGTCGGTGAACAGCATGCCGGTATGGATGCGGTCGGCCATGCCCGGCCAGAAGGTCAGATAGCGCTGGTTGAACAGGACCAGCCGATCTGCGGCATCGAACAGGGCGAAGCCTTCGCTGATCGATTCGATCGCGGCCAGCAGGCGCAGCCGCGCGGTCTCGGCCTGCTCCTGGGCGCGAGCGGCATGATGATAGGACTGCTCCAGATCTGCCAGAGTCCGTTCCAGCGCGAGGGTGCGCGCGCGGATCTGGGCTTCGAGCACGATCGCGGTCTGGAACAGCGAGAAGGCCGAGCCCTGGCCGTCCATGCTGCGCTCGACCCGGTCGATCAGCACCTGGTTGATGCGTTCGAGCTTGGCGACCTTTCGTTCCAACTCGGCGATCTGCCGGGCCTCGTCGCTCGGCGTCATGTCCCGTTCGAGCACGCTCAAGGCGCACCGATGATGACGCCGGTGAAGGTCTGGTTCACATGCATCGACATGTATTGCTCGCCATAGGTGCAGAACCCGACCACGTGCTGCTCGACGAACAGGTCGGAGACGGCGGATTTCAGCCGGCGCTCCTCGATCTCCAGATTGCGCAGTACGCAGTCGCAACCGATGATCAGATCCGGAGGCCCGACGTCGCGCTGCAGGCGGCGGAACAGGGACTTCAGATCCTCCAGCAGATCGACGCCCTTCGCCACCGTCAGCACGATGCCCTCGTCGATCGCGCACAGGAACGTCAGGCTGTTGTCCGGATTGACTTTTTGAATGGCGCGGACGTGGTACTGGCCGCCGACGCGGACCATGACCGGGTGGGCTGCGAAGATCTTGGGCGACAGCGGCTTGCCGGCGAGGCCGACCAGCCGGGCATATTCCATGGCCGCCGGCTCGGCGTTGATTTCATAGACGCGGCGCTGCTCCAGATCGGCGCCGGTCACAACCATCTTGCAATCGGTCGGCACGAAATGCTCGGTCTTGAACACGGAAAAGCGCCGCCGCGTCGTGATCAGCAGCAGCACGGCGGCATCGTCCACGAACCGCCCGTCGCAGAACACGTAGCTGCGGCCGAAATTCATACCATCGCCGGCCGACCCCCCGACCAGGGGTGTGCCGTTCAGCGTGTTGCCGATGGCGCTGACCAGTTGCTCCTCGCGGACCGACATGCCGTCGACCAGCAGCAGGGCGAAGCCGTCGCTCGGCCCCAGCGATCCGCTTTCGGCCGATTCGGCCCGTGCCGCCATGGCGAGCCGCGTCTGCTCGATAGTGGTCGCGATCTTGAAATCCTTGAGGTCCTGGAACAGGGTCGGGGCCACGGCGAAATCGCTGGCCGGAAAACCGATGCCGCTCAGCCCGCCGCTGATGTAGCCGAACGGGGTGATCTCGCCGGCCGTGGTGCAGCCGAAGACGCGGGTGTCACCGAAATGATGCCGGATCGCGGCGGCGACTTCCGACAGGTCGTATTGCGGCGAGCAGAAGACCAGCGCGAACGCCAGGTCGGGGCCGCCGATCTGCCGGTGAAGTTCGCCCACCGCCGACCAGGGTTCGGCGGCATCGGAGCCGCCTCTGCGCAGCTGAGTTGTCGGCATCGGTCGTTCCACCTCCGCTGACCGATCAGACGTCCTTGCCGGCCGGATGGCAAGCCGCCAGACGGCGGCAACGGCAGGAGAACGTTCCGTACGACGGCCGCGTGCATCTTTCCACGATGCCCGTGATCCAGCATTCTAAGGGCAGGCTCCGGCGACAATGCTTCTTTAGTCGTATTGCGCGGGGTGGCGAACGGCAGTCTGAATATCGTGCCCTCGTGTAGAACAGAGGGGCATCGACGCGCGCACCGTTCAAAATGTGGGTCGCGCCTCGCAAAGATCCCGAGACCTGAGCGAACGGAGGAAACGAGATGACCTGGAAGACCCCGACCATCGTCGAGATCGCCCTTGGTGCCGAGATCAACTGCTACGCCTGCGCCGAGCTGAAATAGCGCACGAAGCCGGGGTACGGCGGCGCCAAGCCGCCGGCCTTCGGAACAGCGCGATGTTCGCGATCGTCCTCGGTGCGGCGGCCGGCGGCGGCTTTCCGCAATGGAACTCCCATGCCCCGGCGTGTCGGCGTGCGCGAAGCGGCGACCGGATGGCGCGACCGCGGACCCAGGCCTCGATCGCCGTGAGCCTGGACGGACGGTCGTGGCTGTTACTCAACGCCTCGCCCGACCTGCGGCAGCAGATCGAGGCGAACCCTTGCCTGCATCCGCGCGACGGCCTGCGGTCGTCCCCGATCGTGGGCGTGGCGCTGACCGGCGGCGACGTGGATGCCATCGCCGGCCTGCTGACCCTGCGCGAGCGCCAGCCTTTCACGGTCTACGGCACGCGGCGGGTCCATGACGTGCTCGACGCCAATCCGATCTTCGAGGTGCTGGCGCGCGACCTGGTCGTGCGCAGGCCCGTGGTCCTGGACGAACCTGTGGTCGTGGCCGAGGCGGCGGGACGACGCTTGACGCTCGAATTCTTCTCGGTGCCCGGCAAGGTACCGCTCTATCTGGAACAGGCCGGCAGCGTTCCGCCGATCGTCGAAGGCGAGACCGTCGGCATCGCCGTCGCCGACGGGCGGCACCGTCTGTTCTTCATCCCGGGCTGCGCCGCCATGACCGAGGCGCTCTGCCGGCGGCTGTCGGGCGCCGATCTCGTCTTCTTCGACGGCACGCTCTGGACCGACGACGAGATGATCCGCGCCGGCCTCGGCGCCAAGACGGGCGCACGGATGGGACATATGAGCATCGATGGTCCAGCCGGCACGATCGCCGCGTTCCGCTCGCTCGACATCGGGCGCAAGATCCTGATCCATATCAATAATTCCAATCCGGTTCTGCTGGATGATTCGCCCGAGCGGGCGCTCGCCGAGGCTGCGGGATGGGACGTCGCCCATGACGGAATGGAGGTGACGCTATGACCGGTCCGCTGTCGCCCGACGCGCTCGAGGACGCCCTGAAGACGATCGGGGCGGAGCGATATCACAACCTGCATCCGTTCCATCGCCGGCTGCATGGCGGCACGCTCGACCGGGGTCAGGTCCAGGCCTGGGCGCTCAACCGCTATTATTACCAGAGCCGGATCCCGATGAAGGACGCGAGCCTGCTGGCCCGCCTGCCGACCGCCGACCTGCGCCGGACCTGGCGCAGCCGGCTCGAGGATCATGACGGCACCGAGCCCGGTACCGGCGGCATCGCGCGATGGCTGAAGCTGGCCGAGGGGGTGGGGCTCGACCCGGCCTACGTGGTCTCGACCGCGGGCCTGCTGGCCGGCACGCGTTTCGCGGTCGATGCCTATGTCAGCTTCGTGCGCGACCGCAGCATTCTCGAAGCCATTGCCTCGTCGTTGACCGAGCTGTTCTCGCCGACCATCATCGCCGAACGGGTGTCCGGCATGCTGGCGCATTATTCCTTCGTCACGCGCGACACGCTCGCCTATTTCACGCCGCGACTGACCCAGGCGCCGCGCGACTCCGATTTCGCTCTCGCCTATGTGCGCGAACATGCGGTGACCGTCGAACAGCAGCAGGCGGTGCTGGCCGCGTTGCGTTTCAAGTGCGACGTGCTGTGGTCGCAGCTGGATGCGCTGCATTTCGCCTATGTCGAGCCGGGCTTCATCCCGCCGGGCGCCTTCGTGCCGGACGATCGGCGATGAGCGGGGGCGACGACGAGACCGTGCCGGCGCTGGCGCGCGGGGTGAAATTCCGCTTCGACGAAGTGCGACAGGCCTGGGTGCTGCTGGCGCCGGAACGGCTGTTCGTGCCGGACGAGCAGGCCGTCGAGATCCTGAAGCTGGTCGATGGCATCCGCAGCCTGGGTGCCATCGTCGATGAACTGACCGGCCGGTTCAAGGCGCCGCGCGACTTGATTGCGCGCGATGTCGCCACCATGCTGGGCGACCTTGCGGACAAGGGAGCGGTCAAGCTATGAGCGCGCCAGCACCTCCGATGGGCCTGCTGGCCGAACTGACCCATCGCTGCCCGCTGCAATGCCCCTATTGCTCGAACCCGCTCGAGCTGGAGCGGGCGGCGGGCGAACTCGATACGGCGACCTGGCTGCGCGTGCTGGACGAGGCCGCCGGCCTGGGCGTGCTGCAGGTGCATTTCTCCGGCGGGGAGCCGACGGCCCGGCGCGACCTGCCGGCGCTGGTGCGGCGGGCGGCCGAACGACAGCTCTACAGCAACCTCATCACCTCGGGCGTGCTGCTCGACGAGCGCCTGCTGGCCGATCTCGTCGAAGCCGGGCTCGATCATGTCCAGCTGAGCTTCCAGGACGTGGACACGGCCAATGCCGAGCGGATCGGCGGCATGGTTGGCGCCCAGGCCAAGAAGCGGGCGGCGGCGGCCCTGATCCAGCAGGCGGCCTTGCCGCTGACGCTGAATTTCGTCATCCATCGGCAGAATGCAGACCATCTGCCGGCGATGATCGCGCTCGGTGCCGAACTGGGCGCCGAACGGATCGAGGTCGCGCACGTACAGTATTACGGCTGGGGCCTGGTCAATCGCGATGTGCTGCTGCCGAGCCGCGACCAGCTCGAGGCGGCGACGGCCGAGGTCGAGGCTGCGCGCGTGCGCTTCAAGGGCCGTATGGTCATCGACTACGTCACCCCCGACTATTATGCACAGCGCCCCAAGGCCTGCATGGGCGGCTGGGGTCGGCGCTTCATCAACGTGACCCCCGCCGGCAAGGTCCTGCCCTGCCATGCGGCGGAGACGTTGCCCGGACTGACGTTTCCCTCGGTCCATGACGAGAGCCTGGCCGCGATCTGGCAGTCGTCGCCGGCGTTCGAGCACTATCGCGGCACCGATTGGATGGCCGAGCCGTGCCGTAGTTGCGATCGGCGCGAGATCGACTGGGGCGGTTGCCGTTGCCAGGCGCTGGCGTTAACCGGCGATGCCGGCAACACCGATCCGGCCTGCGCACTCTCGCCCCATCACCAGACCATGCAAGCGGCGATCGCCGCGGCCGACCACGCCACCGACGCGGGTTTCGTCTATCGTCGGATCGGCGCGTCACGGCCGGTCGAGGCATGAGCCGGCGCCGCCTGGCCGCCGCCGTCGCCGGCGTCTGGCTGGTCGCCGGCTCCGTGGCGCTCGCCGCACCGCTGCCGTTCCCGGTCACCGAAGTGGCGTCCGGCATCTTCGTGCGCCAGGGGGTGCACCAGGACGCGACGGCGGAAAACGACGACGCCATCGCGAACATCGGTTTCATCGTCGGGCTGGATGCGGTCGCGGTCGTGGATCCCGGCGGCAGCCTCGACGACGGCGAGCGGCTGCGCGCGACGGTACAGGCCAAGACCGACCGGCCGATCCGCTATGTCGTGATGACCCACGCCCATCCCGACCATATCTTCGGCGGCATCGCCTTCATGGCCGACCACCCCGTCTTCGTCGGCCATGCCCGGCTGGCCGGCGTGCTGATCGATCGGGGCGAGTATTACCGAAAGCGGCTGGTCGATCTCCTGGGGCGCGATCGGGCCGGCGACTACGAGATGCCGACCCTGCTGGTGACCGACACGGCCGCGCTCGATCTGGGCGGGCGCGTCCTCGAATTGCAGGCCCATGGGGCGGCCCATACCGACAATGATCTGACCATCCTCGATCGCCAGACCGGGACGCTGTGGGCGGCGGACCTGCTGTTCGTCGACCGTGTCCCGGCGATCGACGGCAGCCTGGCCGGATGGCTGAAGGAATTGGCTGCGCTGAAGGCGCTGCCGGCGACCCGCGCCGTGCCGGGCCATGGGCCGCCGGTCGTGCCCTGGCCCGCCGGTGCGGCGGACGAGGAGCGCTATCTCACCGTGCTCGCCACCGAAATCCGCGCGCTCCTCGCCAAGGGCGGCGACATCGAAACCGCCGTCGAGCAGGTCGGCCTCGGCGAACGGGGCAAATGGCAGCTGTTCGACGAATACAACGGGCGGAACGTGACGGCCGCGTTCAAGGAGCTCGAATGGGACTAGGCCGGGAGGGTCCTGTGATGAGACGCATCCTGTTGATCGCCGTCCTGATGCTGGGATCGGCCGGCGCCGCGCGGGCCGAAGAAAGCGACGCGGATCGCCAGGCGCGCTGGCAGGACCTACGCCATGCGGTGTTCGGCGATCGCACGGTCGAGGACGGCCGCGGCATCATCACGCTCGAGGCACCGCCGCGTGCACTCGATGCGGCGCTGGTGCCGATCACCATCGATCTGCCCGGCCCGGCCAAGGTGACGGCGGTCTATCTGATGATCGACGAGAATCCGTCGCCGCTGGCGGGCACCTTCCATTTCGGCCCGGCAGCCGACACGCGTGAACTGCGCACCCGGGTCCGGGTCGATGCCTACACGCTGATGCATGCCGTGGCCGAGACCGAGGATGGCCGGCTGTTCGGGGCCGAGAAATTCGTCAAGGCGGCGGGCGGCTGTTCGGCCCCCTCGACCAAGGACCAGAAGCTGGCGCTGGAACGGCTCGGCCAGATGCGGCTGAAGCCGGTCGGCGAGGCGTCGGCGGCCAAGGGCGACGACGCGGTGCAGCTGTTGATCAGCCACCCCAATTTCAACGGCATGCAGATGGATCAGCTGACCCGCAACTACACGCCGGCGCGCTTCATCCAGGACGTGAAGGTCACGCGCGGCGATGCGCTGGTGTTCGACCTGGAGGCGGATATCTCGCTCAGCGAGGACCCGGCGATCACCTTCGGCGTGGCGGACAAGGCGTCGGCGCCGATCACGGTGGAGGTCCACGACAGCGCCAACGCCACCTTCAAGCAGAGCTTCGATCTGCCGAAGCGGGGAACCTGATCATTTGCAGCGCAGGTTGACCTCGGCCTGGGCGCGCCGCAGCTTTTCGGTCTCGTCCTTGGCGATCGGCGTGTCGCGGAACAGGGCGCCGCGTTCGCCCAGCCCACCCTGTTGCAGGCGCAGGATCGTGTCGGCCTTTTCATAGTCGTCGTAGGGCATCAGGTCCGCGATCGTGTCGATGCCGCAAGCACATTTGTCGAGCAACTCGCGCTTGAAGCCGTTGGCGGCGAGGCAACCGATGACATAGTCGGCCCGGGCGGCGGTCGGATAGTCGTGCTTGGGATGATGCGGCGCCTGGGCTCGTGCCGGCAGGGCGAAGGCGAGGGCGGCGGCGAGGCAGAGGTACAGGGCGGCCCGGGTCATGGCTTCTCTCCGACGAAGGTGACGCGCTCGGCCCAGGCCGGGGCGCCGGCGGCCGGATCGGTCGGCACCTCGGTGGAGAGTTCGGCCAATTGCCCCGGCACCTGGTCGGACAGGATGAAATCGTAGGTCTTGCCCTGGACGGTCGGCAACTGGTCGAAACGATGGTCTTCGGCGAAGGGCTTCAAGGTCACGCGACGGGCCGAAACGCTCCTGCCGCCGAATTGGATGGAGGTGTCCGACATCTGGGCCTGGTCGATGAAGGCGGTGCGGATGCGGTTGCGGAAATAGGCGGCGGCGACGCCGACCTGGTCCTTCATTTCCTGGACGTCGTGTTCCAGGAACACCATGACGAGGGGATTGCCGGAGAAATCGTCGACCGCCGGAAAGAAGGCATGATGGGCACCGCTCAGGAACTCGAAGCTGACGTATTTCGTCCCGTTGGGATGGATCTGGTCGATATGGAGCGCGATCTGGTCGGAATAGGCCGCGGGCCCGGTCTGTTCGAAACGATAATCTAGCGTCTCGGGGTGGGCGATGTTGCTGAGGTGCGGCGTCTCGAACAAGGCGGTCTGGGCCGGGCTCAGCGGCGGTGCCGCCTCGGGGGGGGCGGCGCCGGCCTGAGACGGAGCGAGGAGCAGCGCGCCGGCCATCAGGGCGGCCAGCGCGGGCCAGGCGGATCGATGAGGGAGGACAGGGTGATCGAATTGGTGCTGGTCTATTGCATGGTCGCCGATCCCGCCAACTGCCTGGAGCAGCGGCCGACCTTCGAGGAGCCGCTGACCGCAGCCAGCTGCCTGATGAACGCCCAGCAGATGGCCGTCGAGTACGTTCGCGAGCATCCGACGTGGCAGCTGAAAGGCTGGCGCTGCGAGAAAGACAAGCCGCCGGAACTGCCGGCCTGAAACCCGAGCCCTCATGATCCGCCGGCCGCTCAATAAAGCACGACGGATCGGATCGATTCGCCGCGCGCCATCAGATCGAAGCCCTCGTTGATCCTGTCCAGGGGCATGGTGTGGGTGATCAGGTCGTCGATGTTGATCTTCCGGTCCATGTACCAGTCGACGATCTTCGGCACGTCGGTGCGGCCGCGCGCCCCGCCGAACGCCGAGCCCATCCAGACGCGGCCGGTGACGAGCTGGAATGGCCGGGTCGAGATCTCCTGGCCCGCACCCGCGACGCCGATCACGACCGAGACGCCCCAGCCCTTGTGGCAGCATTCCAACGCCTGGCGCATCAGGGTGGTGTTGCCGACGCATTCGAAACTGTAGTCGGCACCGCCCTTGGTCAGCTCGACCAGATGGCCCACCAGATCGCCCTGGACTTCCTTCGGATTGACGAAATGGGTCATGCCGAATTTCCGCGCCAGTTCCTCGCGTGCCGGGTTGATGTCGACGCCGACGATCATGTCGGCGCCGGCGAGACGCGCGCCCTGGATGACGTTGAGCCCGATACCGCCCAGGCCGAACACGACCACGTTGGCGCCGACCTCGACCTTGGCGGTGAAGATGACCGCACCGATGCCGGTGGTCACGCCGCAGCCGATGTAGCAGACCTTGTCGAACGGCGCGTCGGGCCGGATCTTGGCCAGCGAGATCTCGGGCAGCACCGTGTAGTTCGCGAAGGTCGAGCAGCCCATGTAGTGATGGATCGGCTTGCCCTGGAACGAGAAGCGGCTGGTGCCGTCGGGCATCAGGCCGCGGCCCTGCGTCGTGCGGATCTTCTGACACAGGTTGGTCTTGCGGCTGAGGCAATAGTCGCATTCGCGGCATTCGGGCGTATAGAGCGGGATGACGTGGTCGCCCTTTTTCAGCGTGGTCACGCCAGGTCCGACGTCGACCACGATGCCGGCGCCCTCGTGGCCCAGGATGGCCGGGAACAGGCCTTCGGGATCGGCGCCCGACAGCGTGAACTTGTCGGTATGGCAGAGACCGGTCGCCTTCACTTCGACCAGCACCTCGCCGGCCCGCGGCCCTTCCAACTGCACCGTCTCGATCACGAGAGGTTTGCCGGCCTCGAAGGCCACTGCCGCGCGTACATCCATCGTCCGGAATCCTTGCCGTTGCTGTCGTTCGGATATTTGGCCGTCGATTGCCGCCGCTGCGCAAGGGAGGGCGCTCCGGCCTCCGTCGTTTTGTGCTGCTACGCACAAGACTCTGCCGCAACACGGTAACCATCTGGTTCCGAAGGGAAATGCCAGGCGTAACCGGATGCGGGAGGCGCTGCGTCGAACGCCTGCCGAAGGGGTACTGGACTAAAGTCGTATCGCCGGAGAGGGGTGGCGGCATTGACCCCCGGACCCGTCCGCGCAATCGTCACATCCGGCTAGCGAGCGCAGCATCGCAAGAAATGGCCGTGCGCTTCCGAGGCTTCTTCAGAAGAGTTGCCCGGGCGACGACAAGATTGGGAGGAAACCGTGAAACTGAGAGATTTTTCAGTGTTGGCCTGCTCTGCGCTTGTCTTCGCGGGGCCGGCTCTCGCCAACGACGAGTTGGTGAAGCTGCAGCAGGACGCCAATCAATGGGTCATGCCGACCGGCGACTACAGCAACCATCGCTATAGTACGCTGAAGCAGATCAACGCCCAGAACGTCAAGGATCTGCATCCGGTCTGGAGCTTCTCGACCGGCGTGTTGCGTGGCCACGAGGGCGGCCCGCTGATCATCGGCGACACGATGTATGTGCACACGCCGTTTCCGAACAAGGTCTTCGCGCTCGACCTCAACGACAGCGGCAAGATCATCTGGCAGTACGAGCCGAAGCAGGATCCGAACGTCATTCCGGTGATGTGCTGCGACACGGTCAATCGCGGCGTCGCCTATGGTGACGGCAAGATCATCCTCGCCCAGGCGGACGCCAGCGTCGTGGCGCTCGACGCCAAGACCGGCAAGGAACTCTGGAAGATCGCGAACGGCGACGCGAAGAAGGGCGAGACCATGACGTCGGCGCCGATGATCGTGAAGGACAAGGTCCTGGTCGGCATCAGCGGCGGCGAATTCGGCGTGCAGGGGCGGCTGACCGCGCTCAATCTCAAGGACGGCTCGGTCGCCTGGAAGGCCTATTCGGTCGGTCCGGACGATCAGATCCTGTTCGACGCCAAGACCACGGAAATGGGCAAGCCGGTCGCCAAGGATTCCTCGATCAGCACCTGGCAGGGCGACCAGTGGAAGACTGGCGGAGGCGCCACCTGGGGCTGGTATTCCTACGATCCGAAGCTGAACCTGGTCTATTACGGCTCGGGCAATCCCAGCACCTGGAACCCGTCGCAGCGCCCGGGCGACAACAAATGGTCGATGACGATCTTCGCGCGCAATCCGGATACGGGCGTCGCCAAGTGGGTCTACCAGATGACTCCCCACGACGAGTGGGACTATGACGGCGTCAACGAGATGATCCTGGCCGACATCCCGGTGAAGGGAAAGCCGACCAAGGCGCTCGTGCATTTCGACCGCAACGGCTTCGCTTATACGTTGGATCGCGAGACGGGCGAATTGCTGGTTGCCGAGAAGTACGACCCGGCGGTCAATTGGGCGACCCACGTCGACATGAAGACCGGCCGGCCCGAGGTCGTGAAGGCCTACAGCACGAACGCGCAGGGCGAGGATCACAATACCAAGGGCATCTGCCCGGCGGCCCTGGGGTCGAAGGACCAGCAACCGGCGGCCTTCTCGCCGCAGACCGGCCTGTTCTACGTGCCGACCAACCATGTCTGCATGGATTACGAGCCGTTCAAGGTCGCCTATACCGCCGGCCAGCCCTACGTCGGGGCGACCCTGTCAATGTTCCCGCCCAAGGGTGAGACCAACCTCGGCAACTTCATCGCCTTCGACGCCGGCAAGGGCAAAGTGGTCTGGACCGACAAGGAGCCGTTCTCGGTCTGGTCGGGCGCGCTCGCCACGGCCGGCGACATCGCCTTCTACGGCACGCTCGAGGGCTATCTGAAGGCGGTCGACATCAAGACCGGCAAGGAGCTGTACCGCTACAAGACCCCGTCGGGCATCATCGGCAACGTCACGACCTATACCCACAAGGGCAAGCAATATATCGCCGTGCTGTCGGGTGTGGGTGGCTGGGCCGGTATCGGCATGGCGGCGGGGCTCGCCAACGATACCGACGGCCTGGGCGCCGTCGGTGCCTACAAGAGCCTGTCGAACTATACCCAGCTGGGTGGCGTCCTGACCGTGTTCGCGGTGAACTGACGTCTTCGAAGCCGAACCGGCGCGGCCGTTCCATCCCTGCACCGAGCACGGGGATCGGAACGGCCGTTTCCGCCAGCATACCTTCGTTCATCACACGTCCGAACCGATGCAGCCTGCCCCACGATGCCGTTTGCGGTGCCAGGGCCGGCGAAGGGAGTCCGATTAATGGGTAAAGGTCTGCAGTCGGCCGCCATGGCTTTTCTGATCCTCACCATTCCTTCCGCCGTCCTGTTGACGGCAGCGCGCGCCGCAGACGAACCGAAGCCCTACAAGATCGAAAATGGCCACGTCGACCAGGCGACCTACAACGGCTATCGCCGCTACGGCGAATCCTGCATGCGCTGCCACGGCCCCGACGGTGCCGGCAGTTCCTACGCGCCGGACCTGACGGATTCCCTGAAGCACCTCGATCACGACCAGTTCGCCGAGGTCGTGATCAATGGCCGCCAGAACGTCACCACCTCGAACTCCAACGTCATGCCCTCGTTCGGCACGGCGGAAGACGTGGTGAATTATCTCGACGACATCTACGGCTACCTGAAGGCGCGTTCCGACGGGGTTCTCGGCCGCGGCCGGCCGAAACGGGCCGGCGATGATTAGCCGGGCGGCGCTGCTCGCCGGCCTGATCGGGCTCAGTGGCGTCGCCGCCCCCGCTGCGGCCCAGACCGCGATCGAACTGGTGTCGCGCACCGAACTGCGGGTCTGCGCCGATCCGAGCGACCTGCCATTCTCCAACGACAAGCGGGAAGGCTTCGAGAACAAGATCGCCGAACTCATCGGCCAGGAGCTGCAACTGCCGGTCAGCTACGTCTGGTTTCCCCAGGTCGTGGGTTTCGTACGGAACACGCTCAGGGCCCGCCAATGCGACCTGGTCATGGGTACGGTCGACGGCGACGCCCTGATGGCCAACACCAACGCCTATTACCATTCGGGCTACATGATCGTCACCCGGACCGACGACGGCATCGTGGCGACCGGCCTCGGCGATCCGGCGCTGGCCGACAAGCGGATCGGCCTCGTCGCGGCCACGCCGCCGACCGACCTGCTGCTGCGCCACGGGTTGATGCCCCATGTCACGTCCTACGCGCTCGCTGTCGACACGCGCTACGATTCGCCGGCCCGGGCCATGATCCAGGACATCCTGGACCGCAAGATCGACGTCGGCCTGCTGTGGGGGCCGATCGCCGGCTACTACATCAAGCACGAGACTTTGCCGTTGAAGGCCACGTTCCTCGACGGCGAGCCGGATTCGACGCGGCTCGACTTCCGCATCGCCATGGGCGTTCGCGCCGGCGAGCCCGAATGGCGCCGCCGGATCAACGCCGCCCTGGAAAAGCATCGGCCCGAGGTTGCCCAGCTGCTCGCCGCCTACGGCGTCCCGCTACTCGACGAGCAGGGTCATCCCGTCCCGGCGCCGGCGGGACAATGAGGTGCCTGGCGCTCGGTATGACGGCGGCGATCTTGGCAGCGCCCGGTCCGGCACCTGCCGGCGTGCCGGAGCCGCAAGGCTATCGCCTCGACGGGTATCGCGCGCCGGTTCCGGGAACGCTGACGGGCGGCCATGTCGTCCATACCAGGGAACTGCAGACGCTGCTGGCCCGCGGGGGCGCCCTGGCGATCGACGTGCTGCCGGCGCCGCGGCGGCCGGACGGCATGCGGCCGGATCAGCCCTGGATGCCGGTGCCGCGGCGCGACATTCCGGACAGCCTGTGGTTGCCGGATGTGGGCCGGGGCGCGCTGGCCCCAGCGCTCGATGCCTGGTTTCGCGACGCCCTGGCCAAGGCCACGGCTGGGGACGGCAAACGCCCGCTGGTGTTTTATTGCCTCAGCCGCTGCTGGATGAGCTGGAACGCGGCGAAGCGCGCGGTGCGTTATGGCTATCGGCGGGTCTATTGGTATCCGGACGGCAGCGACGGTTGGGCCCGGGCGGGGCTGCCGCTTGCCCAGGCGACGCCCGAGCCGCGCGACCGGGCCGGCGATGGGCAATGACCCGAATTCAGGTGGAGGCGACGCGAGGAATGACGATGCGCTGGATGGGATACGGAGCCGCGACGGTGGCTCTCTTCACGATGGGTACCGCCTGGGCCGATGGCGATGCCGCGGCCGGCAAGGAAATCTTCAAGAAATGCGCGCTGTGCCATTCGCCGGACGCCGGCGTGAACAAGGTGGGCCCCAGCCTCCACGGCATCGTCGGCCGGCATTCCGCCAGCATCGAGACCTTCAACTACTCACCCGCGATGAAGTCGTTCGACAAGGTGTGGGACGCGGCGCAGCTCGACACCTATCTGACCGACCCGCGCGGCGTCGTGCCCGGAACGAAGATGATCTTTCCGGGCCTCAAGGACGACAAGGATCGGCAGAACGTCATTGCGTATCTATCGACACTGAAATGACCGTCAAGCAGGGGGTGTAGCATGGGCACGCAATATTTCATGGTCCTGACCGACCCGGTCGAGGGCCAGGATGCGGCCTACAACGACTGGTATGACAATCAACATCTGGCGGACGTGCTGGCGGTCGACGGCTTCGTGTCCGCCCAGCGCTTCAGTCTCAGCCACCAGAAAGGGCCCGAAGGCGCCCTGGTCTCGAAATTTCTCGCGATCTACGAGATGGAGACCGACGACGTCGACGCGACCTTGGCGACGCTGCTGGCACGGCTCGGCACCTCGGTCATGCCGGTCACGCCGGCGCTCGACGACCGGAACCTGGGCATGTTCGTGGCGACCGCGCTCGCCGCGCCCAGGCGTCGGGCTTAGGAAGCCAGCCGGGTATATCTGTTGATCCAGTTGGTCTCCCAGGTTTTGCCGCCGTCATCGGAAAAGGCTTGTTCGGACCGGGCCGTGTCGGCGGTGATGCCCCAGATGGAAAACCGCACCAGGATGGCCTTGCCGCCGATCGATTCCTGGTCGTAGAAGTCGCCGCGCCCGTTCTTGAACACGCCGACGTTCGGGATGCCCAGCGAGCCGACGTTCGGCGTGGCGAAGTCCAGGTTCCATTGGCGGGTGGTCGGATTGTACCAGCGCAGGCCCAGCAGTTCGATGTGGCCGGCCGGGCCATCGGCCGCGAATTCCGCCAGATTGGCGCGCCCGCCCCAGATCTTGCCGACCTTGGTGATGCCTTCCATCTCGACCCAGGTCGTCGATCCGGTCAGCGGATGCATCAGGCGCGACGAGTGGGTCTTCCACGTCCCGAAGTCGAAATCGAAATCATGCTGCCCGTCATGCTCGGCGCTCGCCGGCTTTGCGTCCGCCGGACCGGCCGCTGCGCCCGATGCCGGCGAGATGCAGGCGAGGGCGAGCATTCCCAGGCAGAGGCACGCCCTCGTGACGCGGCACCCCCTCACGACGGCTGGCGCGTCAGGTTCGCGATGAAGGCGGGTGCCCAGGTCTTGCCGCCGTCGTCCGAATAGGATTCCTCGAAATGATGGGCATCGGGCGTGATGTCCGACCAGACGCCGCGCACCAGGATGGACCGGTCGTTGAAAGTATCCTGGGAGAACAGCTCGCCGCGTCCGTCCTTGAAGGCGCCGATCAGGGGCGACACCAGGACGCCGCTCTTGCTGCTGACGAAGTTCTGGCTCCACTGGTGCGCTGCGGGATTGTAGAGAAACAGCGTCATGCCTTCCCAATGGCCGTTGGGGCCGTCGGCTTCGATCTCCTCCAGCTGGGCCCGGCCGTCCCAGACCTTGCGGACGGTGACGGTGCCATTGAGCTCCATCGACTTGGTCGCGCCGGACAGCGGATCCAGGATGCGCTTGATGTGGGTTTTCCAGACCCCGATGTTGAAATCGAAATCGTGCGCGCCATCCCGCGCCGCGGGCGCTGCCGCCTCGCCCGCGGCGCGGGCCGGTCCGTTTCCGCCGAGCGCGATCGCGCCGGCGAGGGCGCAGAGGCCGAAAAACCGTGTGAACTTCATTGCCGTCTCCGTGGGGCTGTGCCGACCGGTCGGGTCTTGACGCTATTGGCGCGTTCAGCCCCCTTTCTCTGAAGGGCCACTTGGGGGAAAAAGAACTGGGCCACTCCTCCACCATGGCGACCGGGTGCAATGGATCCGCTGTTCGAAATCACGCTCGACCTGGCCGCCAAGGGTTCGCGCGAGGCGTCGCGGACGCTTTGCGATCAACTGCGGGCGGCCATCCTGGATGGCCGGCTGCGGCCGGGCGCCAAGCTGCCCGCGACCCGGAAATCCGAGAGCTTCTTCGGCGTGTCGCGGAACACCGCACTCGAGGTTTATGACCAGCTGCTCTACGAAGGCTACGTCGTCGCCCGCCACGGCTCCGGCACCTACGTGGCCGACACGGTTCCGACGGCGGTGCGGCCATCCTCGCCGGCCGGCGACGCCGCGCCCGACCCTCGCCTGAACGCGTTCTGGCTTCGTCCCGATGTCACGGCAGCCATGGGATTCTGGCGGGATCGGCCGGAACCGCCCGTGTCACCGCGCCAACCGCAGCCCGTCGATTTCCGGCCGGCGCTGATCGATTCCCGGCTGTTCCCGTTCGATACTTTCCGCCAGGTCAGCGCCAAACAGTTGCGGGGATTGGAGAACAAGCCGGCGCGCTACAAGAGCGCGCAAGGAAACCAGGGAAACTACCGCCTGCGCGATGCGATCACGAAGCACATCGCGCTTACGCGCGCGGTCGTCTGCCGGGCCGACGACATCGTCGTCACCTCCGGCGCGCAACAGGCGTTCGATCTGCTGGCCCGCGTGCTCGTCACCTCGAACGAGACGGTCGTCGCGGTCGAGGATCCTGGCTATCCGCCGATGCGGGTGGCCTTCGCTGCGGCAGGCGCCAAACTCGTGCCCGTCGAGGTCGATGGTGAGGGTCTGGTGGTCGAGCGGTTGCCGCCCGACGTCGGCATCATCTGCCTGTGCCCGTCCCATCAATTTCCGTTGGGCGTGACCCTGTCGCCGTGCCGCCGCCAGGCACTCATCGCCTTCGCGCGGCGCCACGGCGCCGTCATCATCGAGGACGATTACGACGGCGAGTTCCGTAACGACGGCGCGGCGCTCGAGGCGCTCCGGACCGCTGATGCCGCCGACGTCGTCTTCTATGTCGGCACTTTTTCGAAGTGCATGCTGCCGGCCTTGCGGCTGGGCTTCGTCGTCGCGCCGGACTGGGCCTTGCGCACCCTGGTCGCCGCCAAGAATTGCCTGGACTGGCACTGCTCGACGCCGGTGCAGATGGGGGTGGCCGGCTTCATCGCCGAGGGCCATCTGGCCCACCACGTCCGCAAGATGCGCCGGATCTACCGGCAGCGGCGCGAACGGCTGCTGGGCTTTCTGCGCGACCACCTGGACGAATGGCTGGAGCCGATCCCCTCGCTCTACGGCATGCATGTCGCCGCGGCGGCGCGCGCGGACCTGGACCTCGATCGGGTGACCGAGACGCTGCTGAAATCCGACGTGAAGATCCACGCGTTCAGCCGCTACTACCTCGGGCCGCCGACCATGGCCGGCCTGATCTTCGGCTATGGCGCGGTCGACCTGCCCGAGATGGAGCGCGGCTTGGCCGCCCTGCGCGAGGCCTTGAGGCGATAACCGTCAGGCCGGCATCGACAGGAAACCGTGCATGATGTGCCAGTAGCGCCTGCGGGCCAGGCCCATGCTCAGCGAATGGGCGGCGCCGGGGATCACGCTGTATTGCCGATCCGGTGTCGCCAGCTTGGCCATGAAGGCCAACAGGTCCTGTTCGGTTGCGATGCCGTCGTATTCGCCGCGGGCGACCAGGGTCGGCACCGTGATCCTGGCGGGGTCGATGATTGGCAGGTTGACCGTCATGTCCAGGTAGGTGCCGGCCGGGATCGACGTGCCGTGGGGCAGCTCCGCGGCGGCCATGGCCGGGCCGACGCGCGGATCGGCCGTGCCGGGCCGGTCGCGGGTGAAGATGCTGAGGATCGCCGCCTCGTCGCGCGGACGCGTGGTGTGGGTCTTGTAATATTCCGCCTGTTCCGCCCGCTTGGCGAGGGTCGGCGATCCGGCGCCCGTCCAGGTCATCGCTTCCAGCACCAGGCGATTGACCCGGTCCGGATGGTCCATGGCAAAGCGCCCGCATTTGAGCGCGCCGCCGGACTCGCCCATCAGATGAACCTTGGATTGGCCGGTCTGTGCCTTGATCAGGTCGACCGTGGCCAGCAGGTCCTCAGATCCCATGGCGATGTCGGAATTGCCGGTCGGCATGGTCGATTTCCCATAGCCGGAAAAATCCAGGGCCCAGACGTCGTAGCCCCAATGGGCGAAGACGTTCATCATCGAATATTCGCCGGCGCCCGGCACGGTGAGGTCGAAGGTCGGCAAGGCGGAGACCGAGGAGCCATGGGCCAGCAGCAGCGCCGGCGTGCGGCCGGCGCCTTCGGGGGTCTTGCGATAGATCGTCAGCACCGCGTCGCCGCGCGGCGTCGTGTAGGTCGCGGTCCGATAGGGCGGCTCGGCCGCCCGGGCCGCTCCGGTGGCTGCCGCGGCGGCGGCCAGCGCCAGTCCCGCACCCATCAACATGTCCCGTCTGCCGATTTCCGTCATCTGCTCGTCCTTCATCTCCAGGCCGTCACTCGCGCGCCGGGGTCCCGCAGCGGCATCGTCATCATTCCGCCTTGGTTTCCCCGACCGCGGAGGGGGCCTCGACGACGAAGGGGCAATTGTTTTCCGACCGCGGCTGCAACAGCAGCGCGATCAGTGCGGTCCAGCCGGTCTGATGGGATGCACCCAGGCCCAGGCCGGTGTCACCATGGAAATATTCGTGGAACAGCACATGGTCGCGGAAAGCGGGATCGCTCTGCTGGCGCTCGCTGTCGCCATGGAGCGCCCTGCGGCCCCGATCGTCGCGCAGGAACAGGCGTGCCAGGCGGCAGGACAGCTCACCCGCGACCTCTTTCAGGCTGAGATAGGTTTCGGATCCGACCGGGCATTCGACCTTGAAATCATCGCCATAATATTCGTGATGCTCGAGCAGCGCCTCGATGATCAGGAAATTCACCGGCATCCAGACCGGCCCGCGCCAATTCGAATTGCCGCCGAACAGGTAGGACGCGGATACGCCGGGCTGATAGCCGACGCTGAATTCCTGGCCGGCATGCTCGAAGACATAGGGATGCTGCTCGTGGATTTTGGACAGCGAGCGGATGCCGTGGTCCGACAGGAACTCGGTCTCGTCCAGCATGCGCCGCAGCAACTGCTTCAGGCGATGGCCGCGCAGCAGCGACAGCAGCTGCCGCTCGCCGCGCCCCTTGTCGGTCCAGCGCGAGACCAGTTCGGCCAGTTCCGGGCGATGCTTCAGGAACCAGTCGAGTCGGGCGGCGAAATCCGGCAGCCGGTCGAGCATCTCGCCGTCGATCACCTCGACCGCGAACAGCGGGATCAGCCCGACCATCGAGCGGACCCGCAGCGGCACGCGCTGGCCGCCCGGCAGGTTCAGCACGTCGTAGAAGAACTGGTCCGCCTCGTCCCACAGGCCCAGGTCTTCGCCGCCGATCCGGGTCATCGCGTCGGCGATATAGAGGAAATGTTCGAAGAATTTGGTGGCGATATCCTGGTAGACCGGGTTTTCCTCGGCCAGTTCCAGCGCGATGCGCATCAGGTTCAGCGTGTACATCGCCATCCAGGCGGTGCCGTCGGACTGGCGGATCTCGCCGCCGGTCGGCAGCGGCTTGCTGCGATCGAAGATGCCGATGTTGTCGAGGCCCAGGAAGCCGCCCTCGAAGATGTTGCGGCCTTCGGAATCCTTGCGGTTCACCCACCAGGTGAAATTGACCATCAGCTTGTGGAAGACCCGCTCCAGGAACGGCCGGTCGCCCACGCCGCCGTTGCGCTCGCGATCCATGCGATAGACCCGCCAGGCCGCCCAGGCATGGACCGGCGGGTTCACGTCGCCGAACGCCCATTCGTAGGCCGGCAGCTGGCCGTTCGGGTGCATGTACCATTCCCGCGTCAGCAGGATCAGCTGGTCCTTGGCGAACTCCGGATCGATCAGCGCCATGGTCACGCAGTGGAAGGCCAGGTCCCAGGAGGCGTACCAGGGATATTCCCACGTGTCGGGCATCAGGATGACGTCGGCGTTGTTGAGATGCACCCAGCGGGCATCGCGGCCGTTGAGCCGGCTGGCTGGCGGCGGCGGCTGGTCCGGGTCACCGGCCAGCCATTGCGGAACGTCGAACTGGTAGAACTGCTTGGACCAGAGCAGGCCGGCGAGCGCCTGGCGCTGGACCCGCCTTGCGTCCGGATCGTCGATGCCGCGCTGGACGACCGCGTAGAACTCGTCCGCATCGGCCCGGCGGGCGGCCATCACGGTGTCGAAATCGCCCTGTGGTGCTTCGGCCGACAGGCGCAGCCGGACCTGCGCGCTGCCGCCGGCCGGGACCATCAGGCGATGGTGGACCGCGAGCTTGGTGCCTTCGCGCGCCGGGTTGATCGCCGACGCGTCGCCGCCCACGACATAGTCGTTGATGCCGTCCTTGAAATAGCCGAGCGCGTCGGTCTGGGACAGGCGGCGGGTGTTGGTGTCGTTGTCGCAGAACAGCAGCGTGCCGTCGCCCTCGGCGACGAGCTGCATCTCCGGCAGGCTGGGGTGGGTGACGCGGACGGTACCCGGGCCGATCTCGGTGAACAGCGGCCGCCGCTTGACCGGCCGCCAGGACCAGATGTTGCGCGCCCACAGCTGCGGCAGCAGGTGCAACTCCGCCGCCTCCGCTGCGCGGTTGGTCACCGTCACCTGCATCAGGATGTCGTCGCCGTTGGCCTTGGCATATTCGATCTCGACGTCGAAATACCGGTTCTCGTCGAACAGGCCGGTGTCGAGCAGCTCGTATTCCGGTTGGCCGACGCCGCGCCGCTTGTTCTCCGCGATGAGGTCATCGTAAGGAAAGGCGCCCTGTGGATATTTATACAGCATCCGCATGTAGGAATGGGTCGGGATGCCGTCGAGGTAATAGTAGAGCTCCTTCACATCCTCGCCGTGGTTGCCCTGCGGATTGGTCAGGCCGAACAGCCGCTCCTTCAGGAACGGATCCCGGCCGTTCCACAGCGCCAGGCCCAGGCACAGCTTCGTCTTGTCGTCGCCGAAGCCGCCGATGCCGTCCTCGCCCCAACGATAGGCGCGGCTGCGCGCGTGGTCGTGGGGCAGGTACGCCCAGGCGTCGCCGTCGGCGCTGTAATCCTCGCGCACCGTGCCCCATTGGCGCTCGCTGAGATACGGCCCCCAGCGCCGCCAGTCGGGGCTGCGCCGGGCCGCCTCCAGCCGGCGGCCCTCGGCGGTGTCGGCAATCGTGGCGGGGGTCGGGCGCCGGGCGCTTCGGGGCATAGGGAGTTCCTGTGGATCAGCACGGGGATCGGCGGCAAGGTCGTTCATCCGCCTTCTCCCGAACGCTCCGGGCGTGGCGTTGGGTCCGTTCCCGCAGCAGCGACCGAAGGCCGCTGCGGGCTCTATCGGCCGGTCATTCGCCGCGCGCTCATGCTAGAACGGAACCGTCCGGCAGGCCCACCCATTAGTCAGCAGCGGTGCTGTCGAACGACGAGCGGTCATGGGGGCACCTGACCGCAGGTCGCAGAGGCTCTTACCAGGGGGATTCCGATGGCCAGACCTGTCGCCGTTGGAACGGTCGTCGCGATCGCCGTAGCCTCGGCACTCGGCGGTTGTTCCGGCGTGCTCGATCCGCAGGGGCCGATCGCGTCGGCGGAAAAGACCATCCTGTTCAACTCGCTTGGCATCATGCTGGCGATCGTGGTTCCGACCATCCTTGCGACCCTTGGCGTCGCCTGGTGGTTCCGCGCCGCGAATACCCGCGCGAAATACCTGCCCGACTGGGAATATTCCGGCCGGATCGAGATGGTGGTCTGGGCCATCCCGGCGATGACGGTGCTGCTGCTGGGCGGCATCGGGTGGGTCGGCTCGCACGACCTCGACCCGCCCAAGCCCATCAGCACGACCTTGACCCCGGTCGAGGTCGAGGTGGTCTCGCTCGACTGGAAATGGCTGTTCATCTATCCCGACCTGGGCATCGCCAGCGTCAACCGGCTCGTCGTCCCGGCGGGCACGCCGATCCGTTTCGAACTGTCGTCCGACGGCGTCATGAACAGCTTCTTCGTGCCGCAACTAGGCAGCCAGATCTACACCATGGCCGGCATGACGACGCATCTGCAGCTTCAGGCGGACAAGCCCGGGACCTATCCGGGATTCTCGGCGCAATTCAGCGGCGACGGCTTCTCCGACATGCATTTCAACGTCGATGCCATGACACCGGACAAGTTCACCGCCTGGGTCAATGCCACGCGCGGCGCCGGCGCCACGCTCGATCCCGCGAGCTTCGCCGCACTGGCCAAGCCCAGCCAGGCAGTGCCGGTCTCGACCTACGGCAGCGTCGCCCAGGACATGTTCCAGGCGATCGTGCATCCGAACGTACCGCCCGTCGCCCCGGGGCAGGCGAGCCACGCCGCCATGCACATGGAGAAATAGGATGCTGGGCAAGCTCACCTGGGATGCGCTGCCGTTCAACGAGCCGATCGACATGGCGGTGTCGGGCCTGATGATCGCGGCGGTCCTCGCCATCCTGCTGTGGCTGACCGCGAAGGGCCATTGGCCCTACCTGTGGCGGGAATGGCTGACCTCGGTCGATCACAAGCGTATCGGCGTGATGTATTGCGTGCTGGCGCTGGTCATGCTGCTGCGCGGCTTCGCCGACGCACTGATGATGCGCTCCCAGCAGGCGCTCGCCGCCGGCGGCGCTCAGGGCTACCTGCCGCCCGAGCATTACGACCAGATCTTCTCGGCCCACGGCACGATCATGATCTTCTTCATGGCCATGCCCTTCATGATCGGGCTGATGAACTTCGCCGTGCCGCTGCAGCTGGGCGTGCGCGACGTGGCGTTCCCGACCTTGAATTCGGTCAGCCTGTGGCTGACGGCATCGGGCGTGCTGCTGACCAACATCTCGCTGGTGGTGGGCGAGTTCGCGCGCACCGGCTGGTTGGCCTACCCACCGCTGAGCGAGCTCAGGTTCTCGCCCGGGGTCGGCGTCGATTATTACCTCTGGTCGCTGCAGATCTCCGGCGTCGGCACCCTGCTGTCCGGTATCAACCTGGTCACGACCATCCTCAAGATGCGGGCGCCGGGCATGAGCTACATGCGCATGCCGGTGTTCTGCTGGACCTCGCTCGCGGCCAACCTGCTGATCGTCGCCGCCTTCCCGATCCTGACCGCGACCTTCGCGATGCTGCTGCTCGACCGCTATCTGGGCTTCCATTTCTTCACGATCGACGGGGGCGGCAACCCCATGATGTACATCAACCTGATCTGGGCCTGGGGCCATCCGGAAGTGTACATCCTGATCCTGCCGGCGTTCGGCGTGTTCTCCGAAGTGATCGCGACCTTCTCGGGCAAGCCGCTGTTCGGCTATCGCTCGATGGTCGCCGCCACCATGGCGATCTGCGTCCTCTCCTTCGTCGTCTGGTTGCATCACTTCTTCACCATGGGCGCCGGCGCCGACGTCAACGGTTTCTTCGGCGTGATGACCATGATCATCGCGGTGCCGACCGGCGTGAAGGTCTACAACTGGCTGTTCACCATGTATGGCGGCCGGGTGCGCTTCACCGCGCCGATCTACTGGTCGCTGGGCTTCATGGTAACCTTCGTGCTGGGCGGCATGACCGGCGTGCTGCTGGCGGTGCCGCCGGCCGACTTCGTGCTGCACAACAGCCTGTTCCTGATCGCGCATTTCCATAACGTGATCATCGGCGGCGTGCTGTTCGGCGCCATGGCGGGATATACCTACTGGTTCCCCAAGGCTTTCGGCTTCACGCTGCACGAGGGCTGGGGCAAGGCCAGCTTCTGGTGCTGGTTCATCGGGTTCTACCTGGCCTTCATGCCGCTCTACTGGCTGGGCCTGATGGGCATGACCCGCCGCATGCAGCATTACGACGATGCCAGCTGGCAGCCGTTCCTGGTGGTCGCGGCTGGCGGCGCCCTCGTCATCCTGTGCGGCATCCTGTGTACCATCGTCCAGCTTGTGGTCTCGATCCGCGACCAGGCCGGCAGCCGCGACCGCACCGGCGATCCGTGGAACGGTCGGACGCTCGAATGGTCGACCGCCTCGCCGCCGCCCTCGTGGAATTTCGCCATGCTGCCGCAGGTCGAGGGCGAGGACGCCTATTGGCACATGAAGCGTCGGGCGCGCGAGGAACGGACCGAGCATGCCGAGGCGCTGGAATACGGGGCGATCGAGATGCCGGTCAACAGCTCGACCGGATTCATCACGGCCTTCTTCGCCGTCGTCACCGGCTTCGCGCTGATCTGGCACATCTGGTGGATGGTCTGGCTGGGCCTGTTCGGCGCCTTCGCCACCACGCTGGTGCTGGCGTGGCGCGACCATGACGAGATGGAGATCCCGGCCGACGAGGTCGCCCGCATGGACCGGGCGCACCGTGCGGAGCTCGCCCGATGAGCGGCGCCGTCGCGGCCGCGCACGGCGACCATGGCGTGCCGCGCAGCGCCAGCGAGGATGGTCCTGCCCCCAAGCGCATCATCGTCGCCTACGGGTTCTGGATCTTCCTGCTCAGCGACATCGTGATGTTCTCGGCCATCTTCGCGACCTACGCGGTGCTCGCCCAGGCGACGAATGGCGGGCCGACGGGGCGCCAGCTGTTCGACTATACCAATGTCGCGATCGAGACCGGCTGCCTGCTCGCCTCGAGCTTTACCTGCGGAATGATGTCGCTCGCGATCAACGAGGAAAGCCGGCTTTGGACCTATGTCGGTGCGGCAGTGACTTTCGGGCTCGGCGCCGTCTTCCTGATGCTCGAACTGCGCGAGTTCGCGGACATGATCGCCGAGGGCGCCACGCCCCAGCGCAGCGCTTTCCTGTCGGCATTCTTCACCCTGGTCGGCTGCCACGGGCTGCATGTCGCGATCGGCCTCTTGTGGCTGGTGGTGATGATGGTGCAGGTCTGGGCCAAGGGATTCCGGGCCTCGGTCCAGCGCCGCCTGCTGTGCTTCAGTCTGTTCTGGCACGCGCTCGACATCATCTGGGTAGCGCTGTTTTCGATCGTCTATCTGATGGGAGGCCGCTGATGGACGCGAACCGGCACGATCGCGCGCCCGGCGACGACACGACGCCAGGCGACCGGCGCGAGGAAACGCTCTCGGGCCTGCGCGTCTATCTCGTCGGCCTCGCACTCGCGGTGCTGTTCACCGCGACCTCGTTCTGGGCCGCCGGCACCAATCTGCTCTGGGCGCCCGGCATCCCGATCGGCCTCGCCGTCCTGGCCGTGGCCCAGATGGGCATCCACCTGGTGTTCTTCCTGCACATCACGACCGGTCCGGACAATACCAACAACGTGCTGGCGCTGGCCTTCGGCGTCCTGATCGTGGCGCTGGTCGTCGCCGGCTCGCTGTGGATCATGGCCAATCTCAACGCGAACATGATGCCGTCGCCGGAACTGATGAACATGCAGATCCAGCACTGATCGCTCTCGGTATCAGGGTAGCGAAAACCTTGCATGCGCCGGCGATGATCGCTTAGATGGGAGAGGCCGACAAGAACATGAAATAGCCAATCGCGGCGAGCCGGACTCGGGATGGCGCGCTCTTCCGGGAGATGCGCATCATGGCCTACACCGTCGCTCAGCTGCTGCAGATGCCCCAGTCCGATCTGGACGGCTTGTTCACCGCCGGCGCGACCGGCCCGATCCCCGACGGCGAGGGCAAGGGAACGGCGATCATCGCGCCGGGAACCGTCTTCACCAGCGACATCGCCACGCTGGTCAATTTCTTCGCCTGGCAGGGCAAGGTGTTCGACGCCAAGGCCGGCCTGCTGCGCAACCGCATCCTGCCGATCGGCCTGAACGCGATCGTCGCCCGGGTCTATAGCGCACCGAGCTGGCTCGATGGCAAGGATTGCGTCGTGCTCGATTATTCCGAGACTTCCACGGTCGCGCATTGGATCCGCGATGAGATCCGCCTGATCCAGCCGGGCCTGTATCTGGGCAAGGTCTATTGGGACAAGGCCCGGCTGATCGATTTCACGCTCGAGTTCTGACCGCGGGCGCCGTCGCCAGGACTTCGATCCCGTGACCCCGCAATCGACCTTCATGGTGGTGGCGCCGATCCTGCCGGAGCGGGAAGGCGCCCTGCGCCTGCTGTTGAACGGCATGAACCGGCTGCCGGGCACCGCCGACCCGGAAAACGCGCTGCTGCCGTTCGGCCGGTTCGACCGCCTGCATTATGCCCGGTTCGTCATCCTGCGCGACGGCACGCTGGGCGATCTGGCCGCCGTTGGCATCGCCTTCCCCGATGCGCCGGTCTATCTGGCGTTCCTCGGCGATTGCGACGGCCCGGCCGAAAGCCTGCTCGACGCTTTCGCGGCCGAGGCCGGACCGGGTCTGCGCCGGATCTTCGATCATTGCGAGGGTTTCGACGAGACAATCGATCTCGGCGGCTGGCTGCGCGCGGCGAACGTGACGCCGGCCGTCCGATATGTGAATTGGGTCGGCCGCACCGCGGTGCAGATCCGGCATGACGCGGCGCTCCATGCCGTGCTGCGCGCCTACCTGGTCCAGCATGCCGCCGTGCTCGCCGGCGAGCCGCCACGCGCGATTAGCGATCGCCTGCGCGCCCATAGCCGCGCGGCGGGGCCGGCACCGTACCGGGAACAGCCGACGCCGCCCGGCTGGCGGGTGGGCGAGGTCCTCGACGCCATCGGCGGGGCACTGCTCCTGTTGCTGCTGGCGCCCCCGCTGCTGCTGGTCGCCCCGATCTTCCTGGTCCTGCTGCGCTGGCACGAGCGGGCGGACCCGGCAATCACGCCACGGCCAGATCCGGTGCATGTCGCGGACCTGAGCCGGATCGAGGATCATGACGTCGGCAACCAGTTCAGCGCGTTCGGCACCGTGAAGCCGGGCCGGTTCCGGCGCACCACCTTGATCGCCCTGCTGTGGCTGGTGAATTACACGACGCGGCACATCTATACGCGCGGCAGCCTGGGCCGGGTCGGCACCATCCATTTCGCGCGCTGGGTCTTCCTCGACGACAAGCGGCGGCTGTTCTTTGCCAGCAACTACGACGGCAGCCTGGACAGCTACATGGACGATTTCATCAATAAGGTGGCATTCGGCTTGAACCTGGTGTTCAGCAACGGCATCGGCTATCCGCGCACCCGGTTCCTGGTGCTGGGCGGTGCCAAGGACGAGCAGGCCTTCAAATACTACATCCGTCGGCACCAGCTGCCGACCGAGGTCTGGTACAAGGCCTATCCGGGGCTGACCGCCTATGACCTGGCGCGCAACGCGTCGATCAGCGCGGGGCTGGACCGCGACGACATGACCGATCGGGAGATCCGGCAATGGCTGGCGACGATCTAGCGGCGGCCGCGATCGACCTGGACGATGTCCAGGGTCTGCTGCGCTCCGGCTACGGCAGCCTGAAGGACGCGGTGTTTCTGATGCTGCGCATCGCCGATCCGGCGGCTGCGCGGGTCTGGCTCGCCACGGCGCCGGTGACCAGCGCGGGCCTCCTGCGCGTGCGCATCGATCGCGCGCTCAACATCGCGGTGACCGCACCGGGGCTGCGCGCGCTCGGGATCGAAGAGGCTATCCTGGCTGGCTTCTCGGCGGAATTCCTCGCGGGCATGGCCGGCGACGAGGCCCGGTCGCGCCGGCTGGGCGATATCGGGCCGAGCGCGCCCGAGTTCTGGGCCTGGGGTGTCGCCGATCGCACGCCCGATCTGTTGGTCGCCCTCTATGCCGAAGCCGGCGGGCTGGCCGCCTGGCGCGGGGCGGTCCTGACGCCAGGATTCACCGCCGGCTTCACGATCCTGCGGGAACTCGCGACCGCGGACATGCAGGATCACGAGCCGTTCGGCTTCCTCGACGGCGTCAGCCAGCCGGCGATCGATTGGACCCGGGAGCGCACGCCCGGCACCGACGCCGATCTGGACTACGGCAACCTGATCGCGCCCGGCGAATTCCTGCTGGGCTACGCGAACGAGTACGGCCATTATACCGACCGCCCGCTGCTTGAGCCGGCCAGGGATCCGGCGGGCGTGCTGCCGCCCGCCGCCGATGATCCGGACCGCCGCGACCTGGGGCGCAATGGGTCCTATCTGGTGTTCCGGCAGCTCGACCAGGATGTGCGCGGCTTCTGGCGCTTCGCCGCCAGCCAGTCGCCGGAAGATGACGGCGTGGTGTTCGCCGAGGCGATGGTCGGCCGCCGCCGGTCGGGCGAACCGCTGCTGCCGCTCGAGGAAGGGCCGATCCGCGGCGTCGGCCACGGCGACGCCGACGGCCGGAACAATCTCTTCACCTATGCCTGCGACCCGGACGGCAGCCGTTGCCCGCTAGGCGCCCATGTCCGCCGCGCCAACCCGCGCAACGGCGACATGCCCGGCGGCCGGCAGACCATCTTCGACCAGGCGATCAGGCTCGCGGGCTTCGGCGGCGGCGGGCCGCGTGCCGACGCGGTCGCCTCCAGCCGTTTTCACCGCATCCTGCGTCGCGGCCGCGAATATGGGCAGTTCCTGGCTGCGTCCCAGGCGATCGCGGACGATGCCGCCGATCCGGCGAGCGGGCTCAATTTCCTGGCGCTGAATGCCAATATTTCCCGCCAGTTCGAGTTCATCCAAAACGCCTGGCTCGCCAGCGCCAAGTTCGATGGGTTGAGCGGTGAGAGCGACCCGCTGCTCGGCAACCGCCTGCCGTTTCCGGCAGAACAGGCGACCGACGGCTTCACCGTACCGAGGCCAGGGGGGCGCGTCGCCGGGGTCCCGCCGTTCGTGCAGATGCGCGGCGGGGCGTATTTCTTCCTGCCCGGGCTCCGGGCGCTGCGCTTCCTCGCCGGTTAGTCGAAAGTCTCGTCGCCGGTCGGTTCGACGTGTGGTGTGCCGTTCATGACCTGGCGCAACCGCGACAATTCCTCGTATATCGCGCGCCGCGCCCGGTTCTGGTTGCCGAGCGGGCGATGCTCGGGCAGGCAGTGCCAGGGATTGATCGAAAAGCGGCTGGCGAAAGCGAGTTGCGCCGGCGTGTCGAATACCTGCCGCGGCAGCAGCAAGGTCGCGGCCGTGATCGGGCGCGACAGATGTTCGGGCCAGCGGACCGAGGCATTCTCGATTGGCATTCGACGCGGGTCGGTTTGCAGTTGGATGCGAAAATCGAATGCGACCTCCCGTTTCGCCAGGGTCGCCGCCATCGCCTGGCGCAGGTAATCGTCCGGTGGTCGGCCGGGCAGGTCGGGCACGCGGCTGCGCCCCCAATGCTGCGGCCGCAGCCCGTAGCGCATGGCTTGGCCGTGGCCCAGCAGATAGGGCACGCAGCTCCAATATTCCGTTTCCAGCGGGCTGGTCTGGGTCCGCGCCCACAGCCCCTGCATGATGCCGTCCAACAGATGGAAATCGCGAGGATCGATGAAATAGAACAGCGGCAGGCCGCGCCCGATCGCGGCCTGCAGCTTGCGGTTCTCGTGCACGTCCGGCGTCGTGAAAGTGGGCGTGCTGATGCCGGTGAAATCCTGGGTGAAGCGCTCGTCGGCCAGCAGCTTGGGTCCCGGCACGCCCATCACCTTGAGGCCGATGCTGAGCACGCCGATATCGTCGATGTCGGGCGGGCTGGCAGGACCGGGGCCGGCGAAGCGGACCCAGGCGGGATATTCCCCGGGCATCGCGAACAGCCCGTGCCTCAAGGCCGGCGGCAGGTCCGCCCGGACAATGAAGCGGCCGCGCACCATGCCATGGGTCTTGGTATTGCCGGCGCGCTGATAGCCGCCGGGCGCGTATTGCGCCCGCATGTAGTGCGACATGCTATCGGTGATCGCGCGCAGGCACGCGGCCTCGTCGGGCAGCATCGTCTCGCGCGCCGGCTCCAGCGGCTCCGGGCCGCCCCGGGCGACGATGATCGCCTGGGTAATGGCGGCGAGCGGTTCCCGGAACAGCGCATCGAAGGCGGGCCGGAAGAACGGATCGATCCGGCGTTCGAGATGCAGCAGGCACAGCAGTGCCGCGTGCACGCGATGCTGCCAGCTCACGGCCGGCGCTTCGCGTCGCGCAAGATCACGTCGGCGGCCTTTTCCGCGATCATGTAGACCGCGCTGGCGATGAAGAAGCCGGGGATGCGGGGAAAGACCGAGGCATCGACGACGTGCAGCCCCTCGACGCCATGCACCGCGAAGTCGCCGTCGACCACGCCGCCCGCCTCGCGCGGACCGATCGGGCAGCTGCACGAGGCGTGATGGCCCCAGGCATTGTCGCGCACGTATTGGGCCAGGTCTTCGTCGCTCACAACCTCGCGGCCGGGCAGTTCCTCCTCGGCGATCAGGTCCAGGACGTTCAGCGGTTCGTTCAATTCGCGCACGAAGCGGATGCCGGCCACGACCGCCTTCAGGTCCTCGCCGGTCGGATCGTCCCGTTCGTCGAAATAGTTGAAATCGATCAACGGCGGATCGCGCGGATCGGCCGAGCGCAGGGTGACCGTGCCGGCCCGGTTGTTGGTATGCGCCTTCAACACCGCCCAGGTCAGGCAATCGTGGCGTGTCGCGATCTCGCGCGAATAGCCAGGATAATAGCCGTGGAAGCTGGCCAGGAGCGCCATGCAGAACAGATCGGCCGGCTGGCGCCCGGGCGTCGAGCGCTTGGCGACCGCCAAGGCGGCGCCGTTCGAGACATACATGCCGCTCTGCTGGCCGGTCCATTCGGCATAGAGCGGGTCGCCAGGCTCGAACCTGGCGCCGGCCAGCACCTCCCAGGGCCGGTTCATGCGGTTGACCACGCCGACCTCGTAGCGATCCTGCAGGTTGCGGCCGACGCCGGGCAGGTCGACCCGGACCGGGATGCCATGGCGTTCGAGTGCCGCGCGCGGGCCGATGCCCGACAGCATGAGCAATTGGGGCGAATTGAACGCGCCGCCGGACAGGATCACGCCCCGGCCGGCGCGGATCGACCGGCGTATGCCCTCGCCGCCGCTGGGTGTGGGATGTGCACGATAGAGCCGCTCGCCCTGCAGATATTCGATGCCGACCGCGCGGTTGCCTTCGAACAGCACGCGGGTCGCCAACGCGTGCAGCTGGACGCGCAGCCGGTCCGGCTGGCGCTCGGCGACATCCAGGACCCGCTCGCGCGCGCCGGTGCGCCGATGGTCGCAGGTCGATAGCGGCGTGTAGCAGACCGCCTCGTCACCGCGCGGCATGATCCGCCGGTCGTTCGGATCCGCCTGGCCCTCGAACAGGCGCCACAGCGCTTCGAGCGGCCGCCTGCCGGCCCGGATCGCGGCCACGGCACCGTCGATGATGGTCTGGATCAGGCCACCGTCCTCGACGACCTGCCAGGGTTTGGCCCGCTCGGCGCGCAGCCAGCCGGACCAGCCATGGCCGGTCGGGTCCAGCCCCAGCCGGGACAGCAGGCGCCAGAACGGCCGATGCCGGCACTGTTCCAGCCGGCGGAAATAGCGGCGCATGGATCGGGCGCTCCAGCTCCGGTCGCCGGTCAGGGCGGCGATGCCGTCCCAGTCGGCGTCGTGGGGATAGACCAGGATCATGGCGTTGTGCGCGGTGCAGCCGCCGAGCGCCGCCGCGCGTGGATAGAACACGCCGTCGGCGCCGGCCTTGGGATCGCGTTGCTGCTGTGCCTCGTCGGCATAGTGGCGCACGAAGAAATCCCAGCTGATCGCCGGGTTCTCCGATGCCAGGGAATGGAACGCCGGCACGTCGTAATCGTCCGGCAACCGGGCTTCGTCCGTCGCCCGCGGGTCGCCACCCGCTTCGAGCAGGACGACGCGCATGCCGGCCTCGGCCAGCCGGGCCGCCAGGGTTCCACCTCCGGCGCCGGATCCGACGATCACATAGTCGCAGTCGTCGCCGGTGTCCGGGCTGTCCACGAGGGCGGCGGCTCAAAAGGTCTTCAGGAATTCGATCAGGGCGAGCTTGTCCTTGTCGCTCAGCGGCTGCTCCGGGCCGAAGGCCTTTTCGTCGTCGCTCAGCGCCGCGGTGTCGTTGAACGCGGCCGTGCCGAAATAATGGCCGCGGTTGACCTCGAAGTCCCGGCACTTGCTGAGTGCCATCAGGGTCGGGACCTGGTTGGCGAATTTCTGCCGCAGCTGCTCGTCGGTCGCGTCAGGCGGCATCGTGACCAGGTCGGTCTGCAACCCGGCCAGCAGGTTGACGAGCTGGGTCGCATGGTTCGCCTGCTCGACCGGGTCGTCGCTCTCCGACAGGGGCTGGATGTTCGACAACAGGTTGACCGGAATGCCGGCGGGGATCGGGCCGATGGTGATGTCGCCGTCCTTGTCGACCAGCCCCGGCGCCAGCCGGTGCGCCGTGCTCTGTAACGGATGCAGCACTTCCGGCACATAGCCGACGGGAATGGTGACCCAGCTGCGCGCGGTTGTGCGGTCGATCAGCCCCACCCCCTTGTCGCCCAGCACCTTGTCCCGCTCGCGGGTCTCCGGCCACAGCATCTCGCCGATCGAGGCCTGGAACACCCGCAGGCGCGCGTCCACGCTCGGATCCTGGTCGAATGGGCCGACGCTGTTGTTGAGCAGGAACGGCGCCGTCGACCACAGGCTGATCAGCGACGGTGGCCGTGTGTAGCCGCGGCCGCCGGCCGGCATCGCGTAGGGCCGGCGCTCGCCGGTGACCGGATCGCGCAGGGTGACAGTCCCGACGGAGGGCAGGGACTTGTAGGAGTGGGAGGAGAAATTGTCCCAGATGTTGCCGGCGACCGCGTTGGTGGCGAGCGGGCTGCAGGCATTGGTCCGCAGCAGGGTCACCGGCACCCGCACGTCGGTCGACAGATAATTGCCGTCGAGGAAGTCCGTCGCATGGACGATGGCGTTCATCTGCTGCTTGTAGCCGGTGGTCTTGGTCCAGCTCCAATAGCGCTTCCAGCAATCCAGGTAGCCGGGTCCGGCACAACCGGCCGGATCCAGCCCTTCGGCCGGCTGCGGCGCCTTGCTGGAATGGCAGCGCGCGCAGGTCTCGGCGAACACCGTCTTGCCGCGGTCGATCACCGCTGCGTCGGTCGTCAGGTATTTCGTGCCGCCGGGCGCATCCTTCAGATGGTCGGGCACGCCGGCCTTCAGCAGGAATGCCGCCATGGCCGGCGTGCCGGCCTCGGTCGCCTGCCAATAGCTGGAATTCTTCTCAGCCACGGCGATCTCGATCGGGCTGATCGGCTGGCCGCCCACGACCGCGTTGAAATGCAGCAGCCATTCCTCGCTGAACAGGCCGATGTTCAGGTAGACGCGGTTGAGCGCGCCGAGCGCGCCCACCGAATCCGACCCGTCCTTGAGGATGTGCGGCGTCCAGACCGTATCCGGCTTCTGGTAGAACTGGGTCAGCGGCCCGCTGGCGACGAAATCGTTGAACTGCTTGTTGTCGCGCTCGCCGCCTTCGAGCTGTTCCTTACCCCAGCGGTGCCCGACACCCAGCCGGGCACCCAGCGAATAGATCGCGTTCATGGTGCGCGGGTTGTTGATGTTGTCGGTCGAGACCAGCGACGTGTCCATGGCACCCGGGCGATAGGTGTGGACCAACTGGAACATGAAGTTGGTGGGATTGGCGTCGGGGATGAACAGCCGGTCGACCCACATGTATTGCGCACCGACGGTCGAGTTCAGGTCCGCCCAGGCGGGGTGCGCGGCATCGGCTGGCGGATGGGTCGGGCTCGGCCCGACATGGCAGAATCCGCAAGCCATGCCAACCCGATAGGGCCGCACCAGATCCTTCGAATTGTAATAGGACGGGTCGTTGTAATAGCGCTCCGCATCCCATTTCTGGGCCGCCGCCTCGTCGAAGGCCGGATTGGGGAACAGCCGCAGCCCGACGATGCCGGTCGGATAGCCGTAGAACGAGCCGACCGGCACGGTCTTGCCGCGCGCGCCGATCCGGATACCCGGGTATTTGATCTCGTCCGCGAACGGGTCGGGGCCGCAGCCCGGGCCGTCCTTGCGCACGTCGAGCCACAGATGGAAACGCTGCGGATCGCCGCCCGTCGGCTTTTCGAAACACGGCTCGTTGACCAGGCCCAGGTAGTTCCAGCGCGACTCGCGACCGAACTTCTGCCCGGGGTGGGAGGTCACGACCTTCAGCAGGTCGAACGCCCCGAAGGTCGAGGCCGTCATGCCGTCCCAGAACCGGTCGTTGCCGCCGGTCCAGACCAGCCACATGTTGCGGCCCTTGATCTCGTCGGCGCCCAGCGCCACGCCGCCGTCCATGTCGTGGAAATAATCTTCGGACGCCGTCAGCAGCGACGCGGCGTCGCGGCCGGACTTGCTGGCTTCGTCCAATACCCGACCGGACTTCGAGGCATCGTCGCAGGACGCGACGAGAATGAGACAGAGGAAGAGCAAGGTACTTGCGACAATACCGGTTACCCGTGCCATTGCGCCCCCGCATGCCGTTTTATCAGCAATTGCCGCGATGGTAACACGCTACCATTCGGATTGAATAGGCCGCATCGCCGGTGCCGTAGCCCTACTCAGCGGTCGCTGGTCATGCTGTTATTCCTGCTCGTGCTTGATCGGGGATCCCATGATGACGAGACCGACCCGCCGCCTGCCGGCCTACCGGGCAATGATCGTGGCGCCGCAACCGGAGGCGGCCGAGGCCGGGCTGACGGCGCTCCAGGCCGGCGGCAATGCGCTCGACGCGGTCGTCGCCTGCGCGCTGACCCAGGGCGTGGTCGATCCGGCCATGTGCGGGCTGGGCGGCCTCGGCAGCCTGCAGATCTTCGATCCGGCAAGCGGCCGCAATCTTGTATTCGACGGGCTGTCGACCTGTCCGGCCGCCTCCACGCCCGGGATGTGGCAGCACCTGTTCGAACGCGAATGCAGCGACGGCTACGGCTACGTGCTGAAAGGCGGCGGCAACGAGCTGGGCCATACCGCCGTGACGACGCCGGGTATCGTGCGGGTGTTCGGCGATGCGCACCACGCGTTCGGTCGGCTGCCCTGGGCCGAATTGTTCGGTCCCGCCATCGGCTTTGCCGAGGACGGCTGGATCGTCCGTCCCCATGTCGCCATGATGTTCGCGCTCAATGAAGCCGGCGTTGGCCGCCTGCCGTACGTCGAAAAGCTGGCGCTGACGCCCGACGGCCGGAAACTGTACCTGCGGCCGGACGGCACGCCGAAGAAGCTGGGCGACGCGGTCCGGAACCCCGATCTCGCGGAAACCCTGCGTGGGCTGGCGCGCGACGGGGCGGACAGTTTCTATACCGGCGAGATCGCCCGGCGCCTTGTAGCCGACATGGCGGAACACGGCGGCCTGATGAGCCTGGCGGATCTCGCGGGTTTCCGGGTGCAGCAGAAGGCACCGCTCGCCATCGACTATCGCGGCCGCCGCATCGCCACGCCGCCGCCGGCGGCCGGCGGCATCTATGTCACCGAGATCCTGCGCATCCTCGAACGGTTCGACCTGACCGCGCTCGAGCACAATGGTGCCGAGTATGTCGCGATCGTCGCCGAGGCGATGAAGATCGCCGGCGGCGACAAGGACCGCTTCATCGGCGATCCGGATTTCGTCACTCCGCCACTCGACCGGCTGCTGTCGGACGCCTATGCCGACGAATGTGCCGCCAAGATCCGCCGGGACGAGAAGACGCCGCTGGCGCGCATCACCGGCGACAGCAAGCACACCACGACCGTGTCTTGCATCGACGCCGACGGCATGGTCGTGACGCTGACCCATACCAACGGCGTGCCGTCCGGCGTGATCGCGCCGGGGCTGGGCTTCATCCTCAATGGTGCGATGAACTGGTACGACCCGCGCCCCGGCCGTGCCGGCTCGATTGCGCCGGGCAAGCGGCGGTTCTCGTCGATGACCCCGACCATCGTCTTCGAACAGGGCAAGCCGGTCTTCACGCTCGGCGCGCCGGGCGGCGCCTGGATCGGACCCGCGATCGTGCAGGTGCTGCTGAACGTGCTGGACTGGGGCATGCCGGTGGCGGAGGCGGTATCTGCCCCGCGCTTCAGCGCCACATCCGACGCGATCGACATCTCCAACCGCATCCCGCGCAGCGTTCAAAAGGGGCTGGAGGCGAAGGGCTACGAGGTGAAGCGCTCGCCGTTGTCCTATCCGTTCGCCGCCCCCCACGGCATCACCTGCTGGGACGGCAGGCTCGAAGGCGGCGCCGATCCCCAGCGCGACGGCTATGCCGCCGGCATGGTGTAGGCCGTCACGCCCTGCCCTGGTGGTTCTTCCGAACGCGCTGCAGGTGTTCGTCTCAGACGCCGCCGGCTGAGCCCGGCTTCGGCGCAAAGGCCGGGCCGCCCGGACGGACGCGCATGCCGGGCGCCAGGTGCCGCCAGGGCAGGTCCGCCGGGTCGGATTGCATCGGCCCCGGCGCCTTGGCGACGAGGATGGCAGAGGCGATCGGCATGAAATCGGCCCGGAAATGCACCGAGCTCTTGTTGACCAGGATCGCCATCCGCTCCGGCTCGATCCCGCCGATCCGATAGAGGTTCCGGTCCAGCATCTGCGTCTTGTAGGTGCTGACCACGATATGGATGCCGTCGATCCGCAGGCCGGCGACCAAGCCTAGGTCGACCCTGGTGCCGGTCATCATCGGGCCGGCCAGCACGCAGTGCCCGTCGGACAGGTGCTCGACCTCGAAATCGCCCTCGAACGGGGTATCGCCGGGCGTGCCCGATCCGCCGCCGAGCGCCAGGTGAATAGTCTGGCCGATCCCGGCTGCATGGGCCGCCGCAGCCGCAGCGGGGTCGCACATCAGGCCGAGCGCGGCATCCTGGGCGCCGTGACGCACCAGGGCGCGCAGCATGCCGGTCGTGTTCGAATCGCCGCCGGCGCCCGGATTGTCCTGGGTATCGGCGATGACGACCGGGCCGACCGTGCCGGACAGGCGGATCGCCTCCGTCACGGCCTCGTCCGGCGCCAGGAACGGCACGGCCCAGTCGGGCTCGGCTGCCGCGATCTGGTCGTAGAGCGCCTCGACGGCGGCCTCGGCCGCCTCCGCCGTGCGGCCATAGCCCCAGACGACCGGCCCGCATTCGGGAAAGTCGGCGGCCGGGAAGCCGGGCGCGAACGACAGCGACAGGACCTCGCCGGTCTGAAGTTCTGCAATGCGCTGGTAGACCGAGCTCGCGGGTTCGAGCAGCGTGCACATGCCGTTGATCGGGATCAGAAACGGCAGGCGTCGGGACGCCCGATGGAACTGCCGGCCGGGCGCGAGATAATCGTCGAGCAGCACTGCCGCCTGCCGTCCGGTCTCCGCCATGTCGACGTGGGGATAGGTGCGATAGGCGACGAGGCCGTCCGCATTCTCCAGCATCCGCGCCGTGACGTTCGCATGCAGGTCGAGCGAGGCGACGATCGGAATGGCCGGACCGACGACCCGGCGCAGGCGGGCGAGCAACTCGCCTTCGCCATCGTCCGCATGCTCGGCCACCATCGCGCCATGGAGATCCAGGTAGATCGCGTCGAATCCGCCCGCCTTCGCGGCGGTGGTGATTTCGCCGGCGATACGCTCGTAGGCGTCCCGCGTCACGTGGGCCGACGGGCTGGCCCCGGCCCAGATCACCGGGATCAAGCCATGGCGCTCGGCTTCCGCCGCCGCGATGAAGCCGCCCGCCGGGATGTTCACGTCGCGCAGCGCCAGCAGCTCGGCGCCGCGCACCATCGGGGGATAGCCCTCGCCGCGCACGAAACTCTCATAGCCGGCCTGCGACGGCGCGAAGGTGTTGGTTTCGTGCTGGAAGCCGGCGACGAGAATTTTCATGGGGTTCCTTGGGGGTATTACGATGGTGACCAGGCGCGGCTGAACTCGAGATTCCTGCCTTCGCGCCAGGCCAAGGACTTATCCGTCCGTTCTATTCCAGCCCTTTCGTTCTTCATCGTCATGGCCGGGCTTGACGAACTAATAATTTAATACATTGAAAGATAACAAATAAATTCGGGTTGGTGCAGGCTCCAGGCATCTGCGCGGGGACGATGGGAAAGGACCGGACCTCGGTTACCTACTTGCTTCCTGCAGTCCGCACCAATCGGCGATGAACAGGGCGATCGTCTTGGTCACGCGGCGGACCGAGTCGAGGTTGACCCGTTCGTCATAGCCGTGAATGTCCTCCGACAGCGGGCCATAGACCAGGCAGGGCGTGTCGGCATAGAGCATGAACACGCGGGCGTCGAGATAGCCGGGCGTCACGAAGCTTTCGAGCGGCCGGCGATGGACTTCGGTGAAAGCGCGGGTGAACGTCGCCTCCGCCTCGGTGCCTTCGGGCAGCACGTAGCCCTCGGCGAAGAAGCCGTGGAACTGCACCTCGGGCGGCCGGTTGCGCAGGAAGGCGTCGCCGTTCGCGGCCTGGCGGACGCAGGCCTCGATCTCGGCCGCGGCGTCCTTCGCGATCGTGCCGGGATATATGGCGATGCGCGCCTCGAAGCTGCACCAGGCCGGCACGCTCGATGCCCAGTCGCCGCCCTCGATCTTGCCGATGTTGAGGTTGATCGGGTGGTCCAGGTCCTCGAAATGGCGATGCTCGCCGCGCACCGCGTTCCAGCGCGCCTCGAGTTCGCGCAGCGCGCCGATCAGCCGGTAGGCAGCGTCGATCGCGTTGGCGCCTTCGCCCATGACCCGCGTATGGGTCGGCCGGCCCTCGACCGTGACCTTGAACCACAGCACGCCGGTGTTGGCACGGACCAGCTTGTCGTCCTCCGGCTCCGGAATGATCGCGGCGTCGGCCCGGTAGCCGCGCGTCAGGCAGGCGAGCGCGCCGTTGCCGGTGCATTCCTCCTCGACGACCGACTGGAAATAGATCGGTGCGGCCGGCAGGAATCCGGCGGCGCGGATCGCATCGAACGCGAACAGGTTCGCCGCCAGGCCGGCCTTCATGTCGGCCGAGCCACGACCATAGAGCCAGCCGTCGGCGATGCGCGGCTCGAACGGCGGCGTCGTCCAGTCCTTGAGCGGACCGGTTGGCACCACGTCCATATGGCCGTTCAGGATCAGCGACCGGCCGGTCTGGGTTTCCGGCCGCCAGGTGCCGACCACGTTGACCGCGTTCTCGTAGCTGACGCAGACCGGCGAAAAGCCCGGATGATGGCGGATCGACTCGATGTCGATGGTCCAGCGGTCCATGGCCAGGCCGCGCCGCCGCATCGCCTCATGCATGAAATCCTGCGCCGTGTGCTCCACGCCGCGCAGCGACGGAAAGCGCACCAGGTCCTGGGTGAAGGCGATCTGCGCATCGAACGCGGCGTCGACGGCCGCCAGGATCCTATCGGTCGCGGTCTGGTCGGTCATATCAGGCCGCCTGCTCGAAACCGTCGAGCGCACTCACCAGGTTCTGGCCCAGTTCGGGGGACAGGTAGCCGCCTTCCTGCACGAACACGGTCGGCAGGCCCAGCCGCGCGATCTCGGCGCCGATCGCGGCGAAGCCGGGTGTGGTGATGGCGAGGCCCTTCAGCGGATCGCCCTCAAACGCGTCGAGGCCGAGGGCGACGACCAGGGCGCCGGGAGCGAAAGCGCGCAGCTGGCGCGCGGTCGCCTGCAGGGCCGCCAGATAGTCGGCATCGCCCGTGCCGTAGGGCAGCGGGACGTTGAGATTATAGCCGAGCCCGTCGCCCTCGCCGCGCTCGTGGCCATAGCCGACATAGAACGGATAGAAGGCACGGGGGTCGGCATGGAGCGAGACGGTCAGCACGTCGCGCCGATGATAGAAGATGCCCTGGGTGCCGTTGCCGTGATGGACGTCGACATCGAGGATCGCGACCCGGCCGAAGCGCGGCAGCAGGTATTGCGCGGCGATCGCCGAATTATTGAGGAAGCAGAACCCGCCGGCCCGGTCGGCATAGGCGTGATGGCCCGGCGGCCGGCACAGCGCGTAGGCTGCGCGCTCGCCGTCCAGCACCCATTGCGCCGCCTGGCACGCAGTATGGGCAGCCTGGGTCGCGGCCGCCCAGGTGCCGGCGCCGATCGGGCAGGCCGTGTCGGCCATGTGATAGCCGGCGCGGCCGACGATGCCCTCGGGATATGTTGTCGGCTGGCCGGGCAGCGGATGCATGTTGGGCAGCACTTCCGCCGAGGAATTGCCGAGCGCCTGCCAGGCCGCGTGGGCCGTTTCCAGGAAATCGAGATAGGCCGGCGCATGGATCGCGGCGCGCGGACCGGCACCGAAATCGGCGGGCTCGGTCACTGCATTGCCGCGTCGTTCCAGGGCACCCAGCAGGCGGGTGGCCCGTTCCGGCTGTTCGGCGCTGCGCTGCGGCTGGCCGCGCACCAGGAAGAATTGCGGGTCGTGAAGCTGATGCCGGGCGCTATAGGCGATCTTCATGACGGCGGGGTCTCCTGATACCGGGACGGCGGATGCTGGCTCGCGAACCGGTCGCGCACATGATGCCAGGCTGACGTGATGTGCTCGCGCGTCTCAGCGCGAGCCAAGCCCTCGTCGCGGGCGGCGAGCGCGTCCAGGATCGGCTGGTGCGCCTTCGCGACGTAGAGCGGGTCCTGATAATGATTGTCGAGCAGGGCGATGATCATGCGCACCTCGGTCTCGATCGTCGCGAACAGGCGCAGCAGGCGGGCGTTGCCGGAAAATTCGCACAGCATCATGTGGAATTGCAGGTCGAGCTGGATGCGCTGGGGCGGGGTCAGGCTGGGGGCCTGGTCGCACATGGCGTCGATCTGCGCCTGCAGCCGCGCGATCCCGGCGGCATCGATCCGCTCGCAGGCGCCCGCGACGGCGCAATCCTCCAGGCTCAGGCGGACGGCATAGAGATCGTCGATCTCCTTCACCGTGATGTCGCGCACGAAGAAACCGTGGCGCGGCTTCGCGACCAGCAGGCCCTGGCGCTCCATGCGCCGTGCCGCCTCGCGCACCGGCGCCCGGCTGACGCCCATCTGGCGGGCCGTCTCCGCCTCGATCACCCGGCTGCCGGGACCCAGCCGGCCCTCGACGATGGCGCGCGTCAGTTCGGCCTCGATCACGTCGACCAGGTCGGGCACCTCGACGGGGACGAAGGGCTTGGCGATGGGCGTCATGATGCCTGGCATTCCTCGTGCAGGAGGCACCGTCGTCGATGCGCGATGCTCTTGGTCTGGGGTCGAGCCTAGACGATCGTCGGCCGACTGTCGACAGTTGACGGGGGCGCTGCGCCATGGTGATCTGACGGGGCTGGCGCCAACCTCACGGTTGCGTTCCGCATAACGACCGAGGTATCGAGGCCATGGCAAAGCCGTCCCGCATGTCCGACTCCGAATGGGCCATCCGCCAGGATCTGGCCGCCTGCTACCGGCTGGTCGCCCATTTCGGCATGGACGACGTCATCTACACCCATATTTCTGCCCGTCTGCCGGACAGTGATGGCCATTTTCTGATCAATCCCTACGGCATGCTGTTCCGCGAGATCACCGCCTCGTCGCTGGTCAAGATCGATCTGGACGGGAAGATCGTCGACGACACGCCCTACGACGTCAATCCGGCCGGCTTTACGATCCACAGCGCAGTGCACAGCGCCCGGCACGATGCCGCCTGCGTGCTGCATACCCACACCCATGCCGGTGTCGCGGTCTCATCGTTGAAGGACGGGCTCCAGCCGTGCAACCAGTGGAGCCTGCAGTTCCACGACCGCATCGCCTACCACGACTACGAAGGCATCGCGCTCGATCTGGACGAACGGTCGCGGCTGATCGCCGACCTTGGCCAGTCCAAGGTGATGATCCTGCGCAACCACGGCCTGCTGACTGCCGGCGGCTCCGTCGCCGAGGCGTTCATCCTGATGAACAACCTGGAACGGGCCTGCCGGGTCCAGGTCACGATCCAGTCGACCGGGCAGGCGGTCAATCCGGTGCCGTCCGACGTCGCCCAACTGACTGCCCGGCAGTACGAGGGGGGCGACAGCAATCGCCGCCAGGGGCACATCACCCGGGAATGGAACGCCTTGCTGCGCTATCTGGAGCCGCCCATTCCCGGCTCCTACCGCGACTGACCGAAGCGGCCGGCAAGGCCGCACGGACCGCCGCGTCTCGACCGAACCCATCATAAGATCGGCCCATCTCGACAGGGGGTAGCATGCTTCGTCGCGACTTCATCAAGATCGCTTCGGCCACGACCGGCCTCATCGCGGCCGGACAGCCCTGGACCGCATTCGCCCAGGGCGTCACCAACGGCGTGCTGAACGTGGCGCTCAATCCCGAGCCGCCCGGCCTGATGATCGCGATCATCCAGAACGGCCCGACCCAGCTCGTCGCCGGCAACATCTATGAAGGCCTGCTGCGCTACGATGCCGAACTCAATCCGATGCCCGGCCTCGCCACCTCGTGGCAGGTCAGCGAGGATGCGCTGACCTATACGTTCGCGCTCAAGTCCGGCGTCACCTGGCACGACGGCAAGCCGTTCAGCGCCGACGACGTGGTGTTCAGCGTCGACAAGATGCTGCGCGAGGTCCATGCCCGCCTGCGCTCGTCCCTGGTCGCGGTCGACAGCATCACGGCGCCGGATGCCAACACGGTCGTGTTCAAGCTAAAGTACCCGTTCGGCCCGTTCCTGGGCCTGTTCGAAGTCGGCACCATGCCGATCGTGCCAAAGCACATCTACGACGGCACGGATTATCGGACCAACCCGGCCAACAACACGCCGATCGGCACCGGCCCGTTCAAGTTCAAGGAATGGGTCAAGGGCTCCTACATCCGGCTCGACAAGAACGAGGCCTATCACGAGGCGGGCCTGCCCGGCATCGACGGCATCTATTTCCACGTCATCCCCGATGCCGCATCGCGCGCCGCCGCCTTCGAATCCGGCAAGATGGACGTCATGCCGGGCGGCTCGGTCGAATATTTCGACATCTCGCGCCTGAAGGCGCTCCCCAAGACCGACGTCACGACCAAGGGCTGGGAATTCTTCGGGCCCCATTGCTGGATGTGGATCAACAACCGCACCGGCCCGCTGGCCGATGTGCGGGTGCGCAAGGCGATCATGTACGCGCTCGACCGCGAGGCGATGAAGAACGTCGCCTGGTACGGCTTCGGCAAGGTCGCGACCGGCCCGTTTTCGACCACGACGAAGTTCCACAGCGACGACGTGACGCCCTATCCGCACGACAAGGCCAAGGCCAAGGCGTTGCTGGCCGAGGCCGGCTACAAGGGCGAGACCCTCCGCCTGCTGCCGCTGCCCTATGGCGAGACCTGGCAGCGCTTCGCCGAGATGGCGCGGCAGAACCTGGGCGACGTCGGCATCAAGGTCGAGCTGCAGTCGACCGACGTCGCCGGCTGGAACGAGAAGCTGAACGCCTGGGACTACGACCTGGCCTTCACCTACCTGTACCAGTACGGCGACCCGGCGCTGGGCGTGCAGCGCAACTACACGACCGCGAACATCCAGAAGGGCTCGCCCTGGAACAACGTGTCCGGCTACAGCAACCCCAAGGTCGACGAGCTGTTCGAGCGCGGGGCCAAGGAGCCGAACCTGACCCGCCGGCGCGCGATCTATGCCGAGGCGCAGAAGATCCTGGTCGACGAGGTGCCGGTCGCCTGGCTCATCGAATTGGAATTTCCGACGATCTACCGGTCGAACATCACCAACCTGGTCAATTCGGCGATCGGCCTCAACGATGGCTTCGCGCGCGCCAAGGTGACGAAGGCATGAGGGCGGGTGCCGACGGGTCGGCCTCGTCGTGAACCGGACGCGCTTCGCCGCCCGGCGGTTGGCGCAGGGCCTGGTGGCTCTGCTGCTGATCGTCGTCGTCAATTTCTTCCTGATCCGCGCGGCACCCGGCGATCCCGCCGCCGTCATGGCGGGCGAGGCCGGCGCGGGCGACGCCAAGTTCGTGGCCCAGCTGCGCCAGCAGTTCGGCCTCGACCGGCCGATGATCGAGCAACTGGGCCTCTACCTCGGCCATGTGGCGCTGCTCGACCTCGGCCAATCCTACCGCCAGCAGCGGCCGGTCGCGTCGCTGATCGCCGAGCGGATTCCGGCGACCCTGCTCTTGACCGGCAGCGCCTTCGTGCTGTCGCTGGCGCTCGGCATCGCGCTCGGCGCCTGGTCGTCGAGCCGGGTCGGCACCTGGGGCGACAGCGTGGTAACGACGGTGGCCCTGGTCTTCTACGCAACGCCCCTGTTCTGGGTGGCGCTGATGGCGGTGCTGGTCTTCTCGATCAAGCTCGACTGGCTGCCGGGCTTCGGCATGGCGACGGTGGGCGAGAGCTTCTCCGGCTTGGGTGCCGCCGTCGACGTGGCGAAGCACCTGGTGCTGCCGGCGGTCACGCTGGCGCTGTTCTACATGGCGATCTATGCCCGCATGACGCGGACCGCGATGCTCGAGGTTTCGCGCATGGATTTCATCAAGACCGCGCGCGCCAAGGGCGTGCCGCGCAGGCGGATCTGGCGCGTCCATATCCTACGCAACGCGCTGCTGCCGATCATCACGCTCGCCGGCATCCAGGCCGGCCAGATGGTCGGCGGCGCCATCCTGACCGAGACCGTGTTCGCCTGGCCCGGCATCGGCCGGCTGATGTTCGAGGCGCTGCTGCAGCGCGACTATAACCTGCTGCTGGGCGTGTTTCTGTTCACGGCGGCGATGGTCGTGCTGTTCAATTTCCTGACCGACGTCGTCTATACGATCGTCGATCCGCGGATCGAGCTCGGCTGATGCGCGATTTCTGGCGCCGCTTCCGCCGCAACAAGGGCGCCCTCGTCGGCTTGGGTGTCCTGGCCCTGGTGCTGTGCCTGGCCTTGTTCGCGCCAATGATCGACAGCGGCGATCCCTGGGCCATGGTGCAGCGGCCGTTCCTGCCGCCGTTCGAGATCGCCCAGACGATGTTCGGCACCGACACGCTCGGCCGCGACATCGGCACCGGCTTGGTCTATGGCGCGCGCGTCTCGCTGATGATCGGCTTCGTCTCGACCGTGGCGGCCCTGCTGCTCGGCGTCACGCTCGGGGCGGTCGCCGGCTATTACGGCGGCTGGATCGACGCGGCGCTGATGCGCTTCACCGAGCTGTTCCAGACCGTGCCCAGCTTCGCGTTCGCCATCGTGCTGGTCGCGATCTTCCAGCCCTCGGTCGGCTCGATCGTCACGGCCATCGCCATCGTGTCCTGGCCGCCGGTCGCCCGCCTGGTGCGCGGTGAGTTCCTGACCCTGCGCCAGCGCGACTTCGTTGCGGCCGCGCGTCTCGACGGCCAGTCGGACCTGCGCATCATCTTCGTCGAGCTGCTGCCCAATGCCGCGTCCTCGATCGTGGTCATGGCGTCGCTGATGGTGGCGACGGCGATCCTGCTCGAATCGAGCCTCAGTTTCATGGGTCTGGGCGATCCCGACTTGATGAGCTGGGGCTACATGATCGGTGCCGCGCGCACCGTGCTGCGCCAGGCCTGGTGGATGAGCGTGTTTCCCGGCCTCGCCATCCTGCTGACCGTGCTGGCGCTCAACCTGGTCGGCGAAGGCTTGAGCGACGGGCTCAATACCAGGCTGGGCGGAGGGCGCGGCAATGCCGGCCTCTGATCCCGTGCTGCAGGTCGACAGGCTCGACATCTGCCTGCCGCCCGGCGGCGACCGGGCGCTCGCGGTCTCGGACATCAGCCTGACCCTTGATGCCGGCGAGGCGCTTTGCATCGTCGGCGAGAGCGGTTCGGGCAAATCCATGATCGCCAACGCGGTCATGGGGCTGCTGCCCGGCCCACACGTGCGCCCGACCGCCGGCCGCATCCGGTTCGAGGGCCAGGATCTGCTGAGCCTCGCCGAGCCGCAATGGCAGGCGCTGCGCGGCCGGCGCATCGGCATGATCTTCCAGGAGCCGATGACGGCGCTGAACCCGATCATGCGGATCGGCGACCAGATCGCCGAGGTCTATCGCAGCCATCTGACGATCGGCCGGCGCGAATGCCGGGAGCGCGTGCTGGCGGCGCTCGCCGACGTTGGATTGCCCGATCCGCGGCACCTGGCCGACAGCTATCCTTTCCGCCTGTCCGGGGGCCAGCGCCAGCGGGTGATGATCGCGGCGGCGCTGGCGCTGGAGCCGGCGCTGCTGATCGCCGACGAGCCGACCACCGCGCTCGACGTCACGACCCAGGCGCAGATCCTGAAGCTGATCCGCGACCTGCAGCGGCGCCGGGGTATGGCTTTGTTGTTCATCACCCATGATTTCGGGGTGGTGGCCGAGGTCGCCGACCGGGTCGCGGTCATGAGCCAGGGGGTGATGGTCGAGACCGGCCCGGCGCGCGACGTGCTGGACCGGCCGTCGCACGCCTATACCCAGAAGCTGATCGCCGCGATCCCGCACGGCAAGATCAGCGACCGCGCGCCGGCCACGGCGCCGGCGGCACTTCTCGAATTGGACCGGGCCACCAAGACCTACCGGGCGCCGGGTGGGCGCGAGGTCGCAGCGCTCAAGTCCGTGTCGCTCAGCCTGCGCAAGGGCGAGACTCTGGGCATCGTCGGCGAGAGCGGGTCGGGCAAGTCCACGATCGGGCGCTGCGTCACGGGCCTGACGGCGGTCAGCTCCGGCCGGATCCTGTTCGAAGGGGTCGACATCTCCAAGCTCGACGCCAAGGGCCTGAAACCCTATCGCGGCCGGATCCAGATGGTGTTCCAGGATCCCTACGCCTCGCTCAACCCGCGCCATCGGATCGGATCCGCCGTGATGACCGGCATGATCATGCAGGGCATGGCGCGCACCAAGGCGCGCGACCGGGCCGTCGACCTCCTGTCGCTGGTCGGGCTCGGCGAGGAAGCGCTCGAACGCTATCCCCATGAATTTTCCGGCGGCCAGCGCCAGCGCATCGGCATCGCCCGGGCGCTGGCGATGGAGCCGGAACTGCTGGTCGCCGACGAGCCGGTCTCGGCGCTCGACGTCTCGGTCCAGGCCCAGGTGCTCGACCTGTTCGACACGGTGCGCCGCCGCTTCGATCTGGGGCTGCTGTTCATCACCCACGACCTGCGCGTCGCGGCCCAGATGTGCGACCGGATCGCGGTCATGCGCGCGGGCGAGCTGGTCGAATATGGCGAGGCGGCGCATGTGCTGCACGACCCGCAGCATCCCTATACGCGCGAGCTGATGGCAGCCGTGCCCCGGCTGGAGCGCATCGCGTCATGAGCAGCGCCATCCTGCTCGCCAGCACGCAGATCGACATGTCGTACCTGCTCCCGACCTTCGCCGCCCTGGCGCCGGCGCTCGACATCCGCCTCGGTCCCGACGCGGGCGCGCCGGACGAGATCGACGTGGTCCTGTGCTGGCATCCGGCGGAGGGGCTCGCCGCCGCCCTGCCGCGCCTGCGCCTGGTCCAGTCGATCGCGGCCGGGGTCGACCATATCGTCGCCGATCCGACCCTGCCGCCGGACCTGCCGGTGTGCCGGATCATCGATCCGGACATGGCGAGCGGCATGGTGTCCTACGTGGTCTGGGCCATCGCTCATCACCATCGCCACTTCGGCGCCTATCTGGCACGGTCGGCTGAGGGGGTCTGGCAGGAAAGCCCGATCGTGCCAAGCCGGCTGCATCGCGTCGGCATCGCCGGCCTGGGCGTGCTGGGTCTGGCCACGGCGCGGGCGCTGGCCATGCTGGGCTACGACGTCGCCGGCTGGAGCCGCAGCCCGAAACCCGACCTGCCGGTGGGCATCACCGGATTCCACGGGAACGACCAACTGGACGAGTTCCTCGCCCGCTGCGACAGCCTGGTCTGCCTGCTGCCGCTGACCGACGAAACGCGCGGCTTTCTGTCGGCCGATCTGTTCGCCCGCTTGCCGACCGGCGCCCACTTGGTCAATGTCGGTCGGGGCGCGCATCTGGTTGATGCCGATCTGCTGGCGGCGCTCGACCGGGGACAGCTGGGCGCCGCGACGCTCGATGCTTTCACCGAGGAGCCGCTGCCTGCCGATCACCCGTTCTGGCACCATCCTGGTATCATCGTGACGCCTCATATCGCCACACGCACCGGACCGACCGTGGTCGTGACCCAGTTGCTCGACAATCTCGCCCGGCTCGACGCCGGCACGCCGCTCGCCGGCGCGATCGACCGGCGCCGCGGCTACTGAGCCCGTCGTCGCCCTTTCAATGGAGTTCAGCCCATGACCGCCCAGCCCAATTCGCCCGAAGCGCGCGACATCGCCTATCACCTCCACGGCTATACCGACGCTCGCAAGCACGACGAGGCCGGTCCGCTGGTGATCGCGCGCGGCGACGGCATCTATGTCGAGGACATCCACGGCAACCGCTACATCGAGGCGATGGCCGGCCTGTGGAGCGTGGCGCTCGGTTTCAGCGAGCCGCGTCTGGTCGCCGCCGCCACCAAGCAGATGAGCACCCTGCCGTTCTACCATTCCTTCACGCATAAATCGCACGGGGCCGTCATCGACCTGGCCGAGAAGCTGGTGACCATGGCGCCGGTGCCGATGTCGAAGGTGTTCTTCACCAACTCCGGCTCCGAAGCGAACGATACCGCGATGAAGCTGATCTGGTACCGGTCGAATTCGCTGGGCCAGCCGCAGCGTAAGAAGATCATCAGCCGGATGCGCGGCTATCACGGCGTCACCATCGCGTCGGCCAGCCTGACCGGGCTGCCGAACAACCATCGCTCCTTCGACCTGCCGATCGCCAACGTGCTGCACACCAGTTCGCCCCATCATTACAAGGAAGCGAAGCCGGGCGAGAGCGAAGAGGATTTCGCGACCCGCCTGGCCGAGGACCTGGAGGCGCTGATCCAGCGCGAGGGGCCGGACACGATCGCCGCCTTCTTCGGCGAGCCGGTGATGGGCGCCGGTGGCGTCGTGGTGCCGCCCCGGACCTATTGGCAGAAGATCCAGGCAGTGCTGACCAGGTACGACATCCTCCTGGTCGCCGACGAGGTGATCTGCGGCTTCGGCCGGACCGGCAAGATGTTCGGATCCCAGACCTACGACATGAAGCCGGACATGATGATCATGTCCAAGCAGCTGTCGTCGTCGTATCTGCCGATCTCGGCGCTGATGATCAACGAGAAGGTATACGGGCCGATCGCCGACGAGAGCCATCGCATCGGCACGCTCGGCCACGGCTTCACCGCCGGCGGCCATCCGGTCGCGGCTGCGGTGGCGCTCGAGACCCTGAAGATCATCGACGAGCGCGGACTGGTCGCCCATGCGGCCGAGGTCGGTGCACGGATGCAGACCGGCCTGCGTCGGTTCGCCGACCATCCGCTGATCGGTGAGGTGCGCGGCGTCGGCCTGATCGCGGCGATCGAACTGGTCGCCGACAAGGAGACGCGCAAGGGCCTGGATCCGGTCGGCAAGCTGGGCGGCCTGGTCAACGGTCTGCTGCAGAAGAACGGCGTCATCTCGCGCAACATGGGCGACGCGCTCGCGTTCTGCCCGCCGCTGATCATCACCGCGACCGAGATCGACGACCTGTTGTCGCGGCTCGGCCGGGCGCTCGACGAGGCAGCAAGCCAGCTCGAGCTGAAGTAAGCGTCAGGGCAGGGGGTGGCGACGGTGCCAGGACGTCGCCCCCTGGAAGGCGGCGCCGGCCTGCACCAGCGTCGCCTCGTCCAGGAAGCCGGCGACCAGCTGGAAAGCGATCGGTAATCCGGCGATGCCGGTGCCGCCCGGCAAGGTCAGAGTCGGGTGCCCGGTCATGTTGAACGGGCAGGTATAGCGCTGCAGCTTGGCGATCAGCCCGGGCTGGTCGCCCAAGGTCCGGATCGTCGCGAGGCTGGGCGGCGTGAACGGGTGCACCGGCGTCAGCAACAGGTCGATCGTGCCGAACAGCCGATCGACGCGCCCGCGCAGATCCAGGCGGCGCAGCAGGATCTTCTGGTAATCGAGACCGGACAGCACCAGACCGGCCTCGATCACGGAGGCCAGGACCGGACCATACTCGTCCTTGCGTGCGGGATAGGTCGGCCCATGGGCGACCGCGGCCTCCACCGCGCAATTCGGGCTCCAGTCGGCGATGGCCTGGGTCACGTCGGGAAATTGCACTTCGACGATCCGGGCGCCCAGCGCCCGGAAGGTGTCGAGCGCCTCCGCCAGCACGGCGCGGGTCGCGGCATCGACGTCCTCGCCGTTCCAGGCGGCATCTACGCCCAGCCGCAGGCCGCGCATGCCTTGGTCGGTCGCCGCCCGGTAGTCCGGGACGGGCGCCAGCGAGGCCGTCGGGTCCAGCGGATCCTCGCCGGCGATGATGCTCAGCATCAGGGCGGCATCCACGGCACTGCGCGCCATCGATCCGACATGGTCGAGCGTCGCCGCCAGCTCGAATACGCCATGGCGGCTGACCCGCCCCCAGGTCGGCTTCAGGCCGGTCAGGCCGTTCGCGGCGGACGGCCAGCGGATTGACCCGCCGGTATCGCTGGCGATCGCGCCGTAGCACAGGCCGGCCGCCAGGGCCACGCCGGGTCCGCTGGACGAGATGCCGGGCCAATAAGCGGCGTTCCACGGATTTTTCGGTGGGATCACCGTCGGGTGATGGTCCGAATAGGCGCCCTCGGTCATCTGCAGCTTGCCCAGCAGGACCGCGCCGGCCTCCTTCAGGCGGCGCACCACCGTGGCATCCTCGGCCGGGCGGTGATCGCGGTGGATCGCCATGCCGGCGGCGGTCGGAATGCCCACCGTCCAGCACAGGTCCTTCACCCCGACCGGCACGCCATGCAGCGGCCCGCGATAGTGGCCGGCCGCGATTTCCGCCTCCGCGACCGCGGCCTGGGCCAGGGCCTCATCCGCCGCGACCAGAGCATAGCTGCCGAGGGTCGGGTCCAGGGCCGCGATGCGATCCAGCTGTGCCCGCGTCACCGCCACCGGTAACAGTTCGCGCGCCTGGATGCGGGTCGCCAGTTCGGCGAGCTCCAGATAATGCAGATCGTCCATGGTCGGTCTCCTTGGAAAAGGGCGCACGGCTCCACGCGCGGACGGCGGGACGTCTGCGGGAAGTGCCGCGAAACGGTCAGGCGCCGGGGCGGGTCGTCCCGTCCGTCAGCGGGCATCCTCCAGGATCAGGTCGGACGCCTTCTCGGCGATCATGATGATCGCGGCATTGGTGTTGCCCGACACGACGTCCGGCATGACCGAGCCGTCGATCACGCGCAGGCCGTCGATGCCGCGGACCCGCAGCCGCTGGTCGACCACGGCCAGCGGGTCGAGGCCCATCCGGCAGGTCGAGGCCGGGTGATAGATCGTGCTGCCGGATTGTCGGCAATAGGCCAGCAGTGCCTCGTCGCCTGCGATCGCCGCCCCAGGTTCGACCTCGCCGGCGACATAGGGTTGCAGTGCCGGCGCATGAAGGATCCGCCGCAGGATCTTCAGCCCCTCGACATTGGCGGTGCGGTCGGTCTCGGTCGCCAGGTAGTTGATCCGGATCTCGGGCGGCACGGTCGGGTCGGCGCTGCGGATGCGCAGGGACCCGCGGCTTTCGGGCCGCAACTGGCAGACCGAGGCGGTGAAGCCGGAAAAGGAATGCAGCTTCTCGCCCATCTTGTCGGCGCTGAACGGGATGAAATGCACCTGGATGTCGGGTGTCGCCAGGCGTGGATCGGTCTTGAAGAACGCGCCCGCATAGCCCGCCGCCACGGTCAGCGGACCGGTCCGGAACGCGGCATAGCGCAGTCCCGTCCAGACCCGACGCAGCGGGTGGTTGATCGCGTCGTTGATCGTAATGCGCCGGCTGCAGCGCATGACCATCCGGACCTGCAGGTGATCCTGCAGGTCGTGGCCGACGCCGCCGGCGTCGAGTACGACGTCGATGGCCAGGCCGCGCAGCAGGTCGCCGGGTCCGATGCCGGACAGCTGCAGCAGCTGCGGCGAATTATAGGCGCCGGCCGAGACCAGGATTTCGCGCCGGGCCTGCGCCGTCCGCTCGACGCCGTGCTGCCGGTAGCGTACCGCCACGGCGCGCCGGTTCTCGAACAGGATGCGCTCTGCCAGGGTCGCGGTCCTGACCGTCAGGTTGCGCCGGCCCCGGGCGGGCCGGAGATAGGCCACGGCGGTGCTGGCGCGGCGGCCGCGCCGGGTCGTCGTCTGGAAATAGCCCGCGCCTTCCTGGGTGGCGCCGTTGAAGTCCGGATTGGCCGGAATGCCGGTCTCGCCGGCCGCCGCGATGAAAGCCTCGCACAGCGGATCGGTCTGTCGCGGGTTCGACACCGTCAGCGGCCCGCCGGTGCCGTGGAAATCGTCGGCACCGCGCTGCTGGTCCTCGGCCTTCTTGAAATAGGGCAGCACGTCGTCGAAGCCCCAGCCGACATTGCCGCACTGGCGCCAGCGCTCGAAATCCTCGTGCTGGCCGCGCACGTAGACCAGCCCGTTGATCGAGCTCGACCCGCCCAGCACCTTGCCGCGCGGCTGGAAGATCGACCGGCCGTTCAGGCCCGGCTCGGGTTCGGTCTGGTACATCCAGTTGACGGCCCCGTCCTTGAACAGCTTGCCGTAGCCGAGCGGGACATGGATCCACAGGTTGGTGTCCTTCGGCCCGGCCTCGAGCAGAAGCACAGAATGGCGGCCGGAGGCGCTGAGGCGGTTGGCGAGGACGCAACCGGCGGATCCTGCGCCGACGATGACATAGTCGAACGTCTCGTCTCCGGCGGAATCCCGGCCCGTGGGGTTCTGTTCTTTTTTCATCGTTCCCCCGTATGCGGCGTGTGCGCAGGCAGTCTGCCGGCAAACGCCCCGTCACAGAAGGGGCGAGGCCAAGGGGGCGACAAGGGAGATGATCGGTTCATCTTCCTGAAATTGGGCTGCGGAGAGCCGCCCGCAAACCAGATATTCTACGAGGAATAGATTAGAAAAACTAAACGAATGTCGATCATGCCACGTGTGGGTGGCGGACGACCCGCTCTTCGGGGAAATGCAGCGTGACGACGGTTCCGCTGCCGGGCGCGGCCGCGATTTCCAGCGTGCCGCCATGCAGTTCGGTCAGCGCCTTGGCGATGGGCAGGCCCAGCCCGGTCCCGCCGAAGCGGCGCGACAGGCTGCTTTCGACTTGGCCGAACGGCTCCAGCGCCTTCGGAATATCGGCCGGGCGCATGCCGATGCCCGTGTCCGCGATGGTGATGTCGAAGCCGCTGCCGACGCGATGGCTGGCGCCGATGCGAACCGTGCCGCCGGCCGGAGTGAACTTGATGGCGTTGCCGCACAGGTTCAGCAGGATCTGCTTCATGCGCAGCGGATCGGCGCGCATTGCCGGCAGGTCGGACGCAACGGACCGCTCGACATTCACGGCACCGACCGTGGCGCGCTGGGCCAGGATGCTGCACGACATGCCGATGGAATCGCGGACGTCGATCGTTTCGTCCTGCAGGGCCATGTGCCCGCTCTCGATCTTGGAAAGATCAAGGATGTCGTTGATGAGGTCGAGCAGGTGGCTGCCCGCGTCGTGAATGTTGGTGGCGTAGGCGCTGTAACGCGACGCCAGCTCGCCGGCCATGCCGTCCCGGATCATCTCCGCGAAGCCCAGCACCGCATTGAGCGGCGTGCGCAGTTCGTGGCTCATGTTGGCCAGGAATTCCGATTTCGCGCGGTTCGCCGCTTCGGCGGCGGCGATGGCGGCTTCTGCCGCGCGCTGCGCCTGGATCTGGATGGTGATGTCGCGGCAACTGCCGCGGTATCCGCAGAATTTCCCCGCCGCATCGAAGAACGGCCGGCCGCTGACCGTCACGTAATGGACGGTGCCGTCGTCGCCCAACCGTTCGAAGCGGAAATCGTGAAAGGGGCGCCTGGCTTCGAGATCGGCCTTGTGCCGTATCCAATCGGCTTCGCTCACGCCCCGATCCACCAGCTCCCATCTGGTCTTGCCATGGCCGGCTTCGGCGGCATGGACGTCGGCGGGGGCATTGACGTTGAAGAACCAGCGGAAACGCAGCGCCTCGTCCTGTTCCCAGAACCAATCCGACGAGGTTTCTCCGCAATCCCGGAAACGATCCTCGTTCGAGGCGGCGGCCTCCGGGTCGGACGTGGCGATGCTCGGGCCGACCGGCGCCGCGCTCTTGCTCAAAGGTTCTTTCATGCCGTGACGTCTCCAAGGACTGGAAGCGACCCTAAGCCGAAGAGATTACCCGCGCCTTGCGGATGGGTCAGCAATCATCGCGCCGTCGGCGGCCGGTCGATTTGACAACAATTTTTGTACCGGCTAACATGTTACCTCGTTCGAGCGAAGACCGGTTTGAGGCGATGCCGGGAAACCCCTTTGGTGGAGACAATCTCGTGTCTCGAAAACATGAGCGTTTCGGCCTGTCCGCGGCGCTGGCAACGCCGATTTCGGCGGATGGCGACATCGATCTGTCGCGCGTGGTCGCCCAGGCGCGCTGGTGCCTGGCCGAGGGCTGTTCCAGCGTCACCTTGTTCGGTACGACGGGCGAAGGCTCTTCGATCGGCGAGACGGACAGGGCAGGCCTGCTGGCGGCGCTGGCAGGTGCGGGTATCACGGGCGATCGGATCGTCGGTGCCGTCGCCGCGGCCTCGGTCGCCGATGCGGTGGCGCAGGCGCGGCAGGCGCTCGCGATCGGCTGCAAGGCGCTTCTCGTGCCCCCGCCGTTCTATTTCAAGGGCGTGTCGGACGATGGTCTCTTCGCCTGGTTCGCCCAGGTCTTCGAACGGCTGGGCGGTGCCGCCCGCGACGTACTGCTCTACAACATCCCGTCGGTCACGGCGCTGCCATTGTCGGTCGACCTGGTCGGCCGGTTGCGCGACGCCTTTCCGGAAGTCGTCGTCGGCGTCAAGGATTCCTCCGGCGACTGGTCCTATACCCAGCGGCTGCTGGACAGCCATCGCGATCTCGCCATCCTCATTGGCGATGAGCGCTACCTGGCCGAAGGCGTGCGGCGAGGCGGCGAGGGGGCGATCTCGGGCCTCGCCAACATCTGTCCCGGCCTGCTGCTGCCGCTTGCCAACGAAGGGCGGGACGATCCGCGTATCTCCGCGCTGGTCGACGACGTGCTGGCCCATCCGGTGATCCCGGCAGTGAAGGCGCTGATCGCCCACCGGACCGGCGACGAGGGCTGGCGGGCCGTCCGGCCGCCGCTCATGCCGCTCGGCATCGGGGATGCGGAACGGCTGGCCGCGCGCTACGATGCCCACTTCGCCGCTGCCGCGGCCTGATCGGAACGCCCATGCAGAACGAGCCGGAGCCGCTCAAGCTTCGCGAGCGTGCCTATGAAAGCTTCACGCGCCACCTGCTGGCGCGCGCCATCCATCCCGGCCAGTTCATTTCTCAGCGCGAGTTGGTCGAGCTGACCGGCCTGCCGCTGGGAGCCATCCGCGAACTGGTGCCGCGCATCGAGGCCGAGGGGCTGATCCGGACCGTGCCCCAGCGCGGCATGCAGATCGCGCACATCGACCTCAGCCTGGTGCGCGATGCGTTCCAGTTCCGCCTGTTCATCGAGAAGGAGGCGGTCATGCTGTTCGTCGAGACCGCGACGGACGACGCGATCGCGGCCCAGCGCGCCGCGCACGAGGCCGTGCTGGCCCAGGCGCTGGCCGGCTGCACGCCCGAGATCGAGGCCGAGGCGCAGGCGATCGACTGGGGCCTGCACAACACGATCGTCGATGCGCTGGGCAACGGCATCGTCACCAACGCCTATCGGGTGAATGCGATCAAGATGCGACTGATCCGCCAGGAGCGGGTCCGCATCGACGGGCTGGTCGTGCCGGTCATGCGGGAGCATCTGCGCATCATCGACGCCATTGCGACGCGGGATCCGGTCCGGGCGGCCGACACGCTGGTCGAGCACATCAACAAGGCGCGCAACCGGGCGCTCGATCTCTAGAACGACGAAACGAGCCGCGGCGACCCGAGGGGCGACCGGCGGCCGATGGGAGGAATGGGCATCATGACGGGATCGTTCAATCAGCATCCGACGCGGCGCCGCTTCATGGCAGGGACCGCTGCCCTGGGCGGGCTGGGCCTGGCCGGCGTCCGGCCCGCCTTCGCCGAGGTGAACTGGCGCAAATACGCCGGCACCAAGATCGAGGTCAACCTGGTCAAGAGCCCGCGCGGCGATATCCTGCAGCAGTACGAGAAGGAGTTCGAGGCGCTGACCGGCATCAAGGTCTCGTCCGAACAGACGCCGGAACAGCAGCAGCGCCAGAAGGCGGTGATCGAGCTGACCTCGGGCCGGCCCAGCTTCGACGTCGTGCACCTCAGCTACCACGTGCAGAAGCGCCAGTTCGAGAAGGCGAAGTGGCTGGCGGATCTCACCGCCTACCTGAAGGATCCAACGCTAACCGACCCGTCGCTGGTCGAGAGCGATTTCGCCGAGGCCGGTTTGACCTTCGCCAAGGATCCATCCGGCGCGATCCATTCGCTGCCGCTATCCGTCGACTACTGGATCATCTATTGGAACAAGGAGCTGTTCGCCAAGAAGGGCCTCGCTTATCCGGAGACTTACGACCAGCTGGTCGCGGCGGCCGAGGCGCTGACCGATCCCAAGACCAATACCTACGGTTTCGTCGCGCGCGGCCAGAAGAACGCCAACGTGCCGGTCTGGACCAGCCTGTTGCTGGGCTACGACACATCGACCCTGGGGCCGGACGGCAAGCTCACGACCGATACGCCGGAGGCGATCGACGCTGCCAAGCTGTATCAGCGCCTGATGGCGAAATCGGCGCCCCCCGGCGTCGCCGGCTTCAATTGGGCGGAATGCCAGTCGGCGTTCCTGCAGGGCAAGGTCGGCATGTGGTTCGACGGTGTCGGCTTTGCACCGCCGCTGGAAGATCCGGACAAGTCGCGGGTCGTGGGCAAGGTCGGTTACGGCGTGATGCCACGCGGCCCCAAGGTCCAGGCGGCGGCCACGACCGGCGACGGCATCGCGGTCACGGCGGCCAGCCCGAACAAGGAAGCCGCCTACCTCTATTGCCAATGGGCGGTATCGAAGCCGATGGGCGCGCGCCTGCTGCAGGCCGGCGCCGGCGTGCCGTTCCGCAGTTCGGTACTGAACGATCCGGAGGTGCGCAAGGGCGTCAAGATGCCGGCGGCCTGGGTCGATTCCGTCGTGGCGTCGGGTCCGATCAGCCGGCTCGCCTTGCCGGTCATCGTGCCGGTGACGGAGTTCCGCGACGTCATGGGCGTGGCGCTGACCAATCTTCTGTCCGGCTCGGATCCCGCGACCGAACTGCATCGCGCGACCGAGGAATTCCGGCCGGTGCTGGCGCGTAGCGAGGCCACATGAGCGGTCTCGGCTCCGCGCTCGCCGCGGCGCCGGAGGCGGCACCCAGCCCGCCGGTGTCGAACCAGCGCCGGCGGACCTACTGGATCTTCATCCTTCCGGCCGTGCTCACGGTCGGCGCGGTGATCCTGTTCCCGTGGCTCTTCACGCTGTGGATGAGCGTCAACGAATGGAAGATCGGCGAGAGCCGGCATTTCGTCGGTCTCGCCAACTATCTGCGCCTGGCCGGCGACGCACGCTTCATGGACGCGCTGTGGCATACGCTGGTCTATACCGCGCTGTCGGTCGCGGCCCCCGTGGGGCTGGGCCTCGCGGCGGCGCTGGTGTTCAACGAGCGGCTACCGATGCGCGGGCTGCTGCGCGGCATCTTCGTCATGCCGATGATGGCGACGCCCGTCGCGATAGCGCTGGTCTGGACCATGATGTTCAACCCGCAGCTGGGCGTGCTCAACTACCTGCTGTCCTTGATCGGCATCGGGCCGTGGGAATGGGTCTATCACCCGGCGAGCGTCATCCCGTCGCTCGTCCTGGTCGAGACCTGGCAATGGACGCCGCTGGTCATGCTGATCGTGCTGGGCGGCCTCGCCACCGTGCCGGCGGAGCCGTACGAGAGCGCCGACATCGACGGTGCCAGCGGCTGGCAGAAATTCCGCTATATCACCCTGCCGATGATCGCGCCCTTCCTGCTGCTGGCCGCGATGATCCGCACGGTCGATGCGCTGAAAAGCTTCGACATCATCTATGCCATCACCCAGGGCGGGCCCGGCACCGCGTCCGAGACGATCAACCTCTATCTCTACAGCGTCGCCTTCGCCTATTACGACGTCGGCTACGGCTCAGCCATCGCCGTCGTGTTCTTCGTGCTGATCGTGGTGCTGTCGCTGGTCATGCTGCACTTGCGCCAGCGCAGCAAATGGAACGAGATCGGAGAGGGCCGATGAGCGGCGCCCGGATCCTGCGCCGGATCGCGCTCGTCTTCGCCGTGCTGGTCGCGATTTCGCCGGCCCTGCTGTTCTTCCTGTGGATGCTGTCGCTGTCGCTCAAATACGAGATCGACAACGGCGCCTACCCGCCGATCCTGATCCCCGACCGATTCGCCTGGAAGAACTACGCTCAGATCCTGGGCAGCAACAATTTCCTGAACTTCTTCGAGAACAGTTTGATCGTGACCGGCGGCGCCACGGCATTGGCCCTGCTGGTCGGCGTGCCCGCCGGCTATGGCATCGCGCGCATGAAGGCGCACAGTGCCGCCGTCGTGGTCATGATCGCGCGCATGACGCCCGGCCTGTCGTTCCTGATCCCCCTGTTCCTGCTGTTCCAGTGGATGGGTCTGATGGGCACGCTGTGGCCGCAGATCCTGATCCATCTGGTCGTCACCGTGCCGATCGTGATCTGGATCATGATCGGCTATTTCGAAACGACGCCGATGGAATTGGAAGAGGCCGCGATCATCGACGGCGCCACCCGCTGGCAAGTTTTCCGCCTGGTCGCTCTCCCGATCGCGAAGCCCGGCATCGTCGTGGCGTTGATCCTGTCGGTGATCTTCTCCTGGAACAATTTCGTCTTCGGCATCGTGCTCGCCACGCGCGAGACCCGAACCCTGCCGGTCGCGGTCTACAACATGCTGTCGTTCGAGCAGGTCAGCTGGGGTCCGCTCGCCGCCGCCGCCCTGGTCGTGACCCTGCCGGTGCTGATCCTGACCGTCGTCGCCCAGCGCCAGATCGTCGCCGGCCTGACCGCCGGTGCCGTCAAGGGTGGCTGACGCGATGATCCTGGTATTCGGATCGATCAACATGGACCTGATCGCCCGGGTCCGGAATATCGCGCAACCGGGCCAGACCGTGCTGGCCGAGCGCTATCACACCGCTTTCGGCGGCAAGGGCGCCAACCAGGCCGTGGCCGCCGCGCGCGCGCTCAAGGACCGGGGGCGGGTCGCGATGGCCGGAGCGGTGGGCGACGACGCATTCGGCCGCAATGCCCTCGACAACCTGGCCGCCCAGGGCATCGACACCAATGCCATCGCAATCGGCCCGGAGCCGACCGGCTGCGCGTTCATCGCCGTGGATGACGCCGGGGAGAATGCGATCACCGTAGTCAGCGGTGCCAACCGGATGGTGAAGGTGGCCGACGTACATGACGACCTGCTGAAGAAGGCCTCACTCCTCGTCCTGCAGATGGAGGTCCCGGCCCGCGAAAACCTGGCGCTCGCCGTTCGGGCGAAACGCTGCGGGGTTCGCGTGCTGTTGAACCTGGCGCCGGCGGATGGGGATCTTACCACCGATCTGCTGGCGGCGTTGCTGGCGGATACCGACATCCTGGTCGCGAACGAGCAGGAGGCGGTGGCTGCCCACGGCTTGCTCGGCGAGATCGCGGTCGAGGATGCGGTGGGGGCCATGACCGTGATCGCGACGACGCGGGCGCTGGTCGGCGTGGTTACGCTGGGCGCGCGCGGGGCAATCGCCATCTTTCCCGACGGGACCATCCGCCATGCGGCGGCTCGCCCCGTCGTCGCCGTCGACACGACCGGCGCCGGCGATACGTTCGTCGGCATCCTTGCGGCCGGTTTGGCCGAGGCGCGGCCGTTCGGTGAAGCACTGGCGCGCGCGTGCGGCGGGGCGTCGCTCGCCTGCCTCGCTCTGGGCGCGCAGGACGGCATGCCCGATGCCACGCTGCTGGATGAATTCAGCGATCCCGTACTCGTTGCCGACCGCCCGCTCTGTTAGCTTCGCCCGCGGCGCACAAGCGCAAAACGGAGAGGCGAACCAACCATGGCGATTTCGCTCTATGACGGAAGCGTAACGAGCTACCTGCAGATCCTGGATGCCGTCCAGGGCTATCTCGACAAGGGCCTGACCCATTGCCAGGTCAACGACATCGACCCGACGGAGATCGTCGAGTCGCGCATCTTCCCCGACATGCTTCCCTTCCGGTTCCAGGTGCAGTCCGTCGCTTTCCATTCCCTGGGGGCGATCGAGGCGATCAAGAGCGGCGTCGTCGGCATGCCGGGTCCACGGCCGGCCCACGACTATGCCGGGCTGCAAGGCTTGATCGCAGACGCGCGCGAGGCGTTGCGTCGGGTGACACCGGAAGAGATCGAGGCGCGCGAAGGCGCCGACGTGGTCTTCGAGGCGCGCGGCCTTCGGCGCGTGTTCACCGCCGAGGGGTTCCTCACGTCCTTTTCCTTGCCCAATTTCCATTTCCACGCCACGACCGCCTACAACATCCTGCGGTCCAAGGGCGTGCCGGTGGGCAAGTTCGACTATGTCGGCGCGCTGCGCCTGAAACCCTAGGCCCTACCGGATCTCGTTGACGTAGCGATGGTCCGCCGTGACGGCCCGGTGGATCGCGAAAATGGTCGCCTCGCCCGACTGGTCGTAGGCGACCTCCTCGATCTTGAGCACGGCTGCGGGCGCTGACAGGCCGAGCAGCGTCAGGTCGTCGGTGTCGGCCAACTCGGCGGAAACCTGTTCCCGCACGGCCGAGATGCGGATGCCGTAGCGTTCCAGCAGGAACAGGTAGAGCAGTTCGGGCACCTGGTCCGGCTTCTGCGGAAAGTCCGGAATCCGGGCGCCGGGCAGGGTGAAGCGGTCATGCATGACGACGCGACCGGCGACCTCGCGCGTCCGATGCAGCCGCAGGACGGGCGCGGCAGGTTCGATCGCCAGGGCGGTGCTCTCCTCCTCCGTTGCCGGCCCGATCGTGAGGGCGAGGACGCGGGCGACCGAGCGTACCAGGGCGCCGTCCAACCCATGCAGCCGGAAATACTGGAAGAAATAGCGCAGGCTGTGATGCGGCGTCCGCCCGGTCACCACGGTCCCGGTCTTGCGGCGTCGGCTCAGCAGCCCCTCCGCCGTCAGGTCCATCAGCGCGCGGCGCACGGTGCCGACCGCGACGCCGAACAGCTGGGCCAGCGCAACCTCTCCGGGCAACACGGTGCCGGGCGTCCATTTGCCCAGAAGAATGGCTTCTGAAATCTGCCGCTTCACACCCTCGTAAAGCGGTGCCGCCGCTTGCTGACTCAGCCGCCGGATCGGAGAGCGCGTCGGCTTCGGCTTGGCCGTCGGCTGATTTTTATCGTTGACAAGGGTCATCGACTGCCTTTCTCATTTCTATATAGATTATATAAATCACCCGGATTTGAAAGAGGCTTCGCGTGGTACTGGCGGCAAGCGATCGCATCGGGCAGGCCCTGGATCTCGTCGGTTCCGACGAGGCTGCGATCGTGCGCGACCTGGGTCGCCTGCTCGCCGTCGACACCTCGTTCCCGCCGGGCGACGGTTATGGTGCCTTGGCCGATCTGGCGGAAGATCTGGTGGCGCCTTTGGGATTTTCCTGCAGCCGCGTTTCGGTGCCGGACGCGCTGTGGTCGACCCCGGCCGGTGGAGCGCACGGCGAACGGGTCAACCTGATCGCGTCGCGACCCAGCGGCCTGCCGATCTGCAGCCTGTATTTCCACGTCGACACCGTGCCGCCCGGCGAGGGCTGGACCCGACCGCCGCTCGCCTTGGCCCAGGTCGATGGCCGGCTCTACGGGCGCGGCGCCGCGGACATGAAGGGGACGATCGCGGCGACCCTCGCCGCCTTGCGGGCACTCGAGCGGACCGGCTCGCCGCTGCGGTTCGAGCCGCGCCTGCTGTTCTGCACCGACGAGGAGGGCGGCCTCTATCCCGGCATCCGTTATCTGGCGGAACAGGGGCTGGTCGAGGGTCACCTGTTGAGCTTCAACGGCGGTGCGGCGCCCCGGATCTGGGCCGGCTGCTTCGGCAGCATCGACCTGCTGGTCCGCATCCGCGGCCGCGGCGCCCATTCCGGCGAGCCGGTCGGCGGGATCAACGCGGTCGAAGAGGCGATCCCGTTGCTGAACGCCTTGATGGCGCTCAAGGGACGGGTCGAGCGACGGGTCTCGGCCATGCCATCCCCGCCGCATTACGACGGCAGCCCGCTGCACGGCCGCCTGACCATCGCGGCGCTGCACGGCGGACAGAAGGGCTCGTCGCTGCCTGCGGCGTTCGAGATCCTGGTCAACCGGCGCTATGCACCGGAAGAGGATTTCCCCGAAGTGCTGGCCGAACTCGAGGCGACGGTCCGCGACGTCATGGCGCCGACGCAGGTGCTGGACGTCGAAACCCATGTCATCGGCCATCTGGCGCCGGTCTCCGATCCGACCGGTCCCCATTGGCCGCGCTGGCAGGCGGCGCTTGGACGTGGCTTCGGCTTCGCGCCGGAGGAATTCCGCGCCTGGGGCTCGTCCAGCAGTTCGGACATGGGCTTCGTCCAGCAGGCCGGCATTCGCGAGATCCTGCTGGGGGGCCTTGGCCGGCCCGACAACAACATCCATGCACCGGACGAATTCACGACCATGGCGGACGTCGTCGCATTGGCGCGATCCATCCTGGCCTATCTCAGCGGCGATTTCGAAGCGCAGGTCTGATCGACCACGGCACAACCAGGGCGAGGGCAACGGCATGTTCACATTCGCTGAGACCGATCGGCGGCGTTTCATCGCGGGGGCGACCGCACTGGGCGCCTTGTCCCTGCCGCTCGGCCGCGCGTTGGCCGCCGTGCCGAAGCGCGGCGGCACCCTGCGCGTCAGCGTCGACCAGGCCGTCACCAAGCTCAACCCGCTGCAGACCCGGGTCAATTGCGAGTACCTGGTGGCGGAGCTGCTGTACAGCGGCCTGACCCGGCTCGGCGTCAACATGGCGGCGGAGCCGGATCTCGCGCGCTCCTGGTCCTACAATGCGGATCTGACCGAGTGGACCTTCACGCTGCGCGACGGCGTCCTGTTCCATGACGGCACGCCCTGCACGTCGGCCGACGTGGTCGCCAGCTTCGAAGCGATCCTCGACCCGAAGACCGCCTCGCCCGCGCTGCAGAACGTCGGCCCGATCGCCCAGGTGACGGCGCCGGACAAGACCACGGTGGTGTTCAAGCTGTCCGCCCCGTTCGCCGACCTGCCGGTGACGCTCGCCTACACCAACGCCAAGATCATTCCGGCCGCGATCGCCAAGTCCGGGCTGGCGCGGCTCGACCAGCAAGCGGTCGGCACCGGCCCGTTCAAACTGGTGTCGTTCGAGCCGGAACGGCTGGTCGTGGTCGCACGCAACGACGCGTTCTACGACAAGGCGCGCCCCTACCTCGACCGGATCGAGGTGGTGGTCTACCCCGACACCACGGCCGAGGGGTCGGCGCTGATTTCCGGCGACACCGACCTGATGTCGACGGTGCAACCGACTGAATATGCCCGGCTCAAGAGCTCGGACGGGGTCAACGCGCTGCGCGTGCCGTCGGGCCAGTTCTGCAACATCATCCTCGGCTGCAACCAGAAGCCGTTCGACGACGTCCGCGTCCGCAAGGCGCTGGCGCTCACCATCGACCGGGCGACGATGGTCGATTTCGTGGTCGAGGGCTACGGCACGCCCGGCAATGATTCGCCGCTCAGCAGCGCCTATCGCTTCTATGCCGACCAGCCGCTGGCGAAGCCCGACATCGCCCAGGCGAAGCAGCTGCTGGCCGAGGCGGGCTATCCCTCCGGCCTGACGGCAACCCTGATCGCCTCCGACAAGCCGTCGGTCCGTACCCAGCTGGCGGTCGCCGTGCGCGAAATGGCAAAGCCGGCCGGCTTCACCATCGACGTGCAGACCATGCCCCACAGCACCTACCTGGATCAGGTCTGGAAGAAGGGGCCGTTCTACGTCGGCTTCTACAACATGCAGGCGACGGCGGACGCGATCTTCTCGCTGCTCTTCACGTCGACCGCCGCGTGGAACGAGACCCATTGGAACAATGCCGGTTTCGACAAGTTGGTCGGCGAGGCGCGCACCACGACCGACGAGGCCAAGCGGCGCGCGCTCTATGCCGATGCGCAGAAGATGATGCATGACGAGGTGCCGTCGATCATCCCGGTCTTCTTCGATCTGCTGGGCGCGCAGCGCGACTATGTGATGGGCTATCGCCTGCATCCGCGCGGCGCCGTGTTCCGACTGGACTATGTCTCGCTCGGCGAAGGCGCGCCCAAGCGTGGCTGAACCGGCGCACGCATCATGTCGCTGAGCTATCTGCTGAAACGGTGCGGCCTCACCGCCTATACGCTGGTCGTCGTGTCGCTGATCGTGTTCGCCGTGACCCAGGTGCTGCCCGGCGATGCCGCGACCATGTTGCTGGGCGAGAACGCGACGCCGGCGGCATTGGCGGCGATCCGCGACCGGCTGGGCCTCGACGCGCCGGTCTGGGTCCAGTACGGCCATTGGCTGCTGGGCGTGCTGCATGGCGACTTCGGCACGTCGCTCCGCACCGGGCAACCGGTCGGGCCGGTCATGATCGAGGCGCTCGGCCGGTCGCTGCTGCTGGCGGTGCTGGCGATCGGCTTCATGCTGACGCTGGCCGTCCCGCTCGGCGTGTTGGCCGCGGTCCGGCGCGGCCGGGCGGCCGACCTCCTGGTCAGCCTCGTGTCCTATGTCGGCGTGTCGCTGCCGGAATTCGTCACCGCCACCCTGTTCGGCCTGCTGTTCGCCGATTGGCTGCAATGGTTGCCGGCGACCGGCTATGTGCCGATGACCGAGAATCCGGCCAAGAGCCTCCAGCACCTGGTGCTGCCGGTGCTGACCGTTTCCGTCATCCTGATCGCCCATGTCTCGCGCATGGTGCGCTCGGAACTGGTCGACGTGCTGCACACGGACTATATCCGCGCCGCGCGGCTGAAGGGGCTGTCGGCCCGCGCGGTGCTGCTGAAGCATGGCTTGCGCAACGCGTTGCTGCCGACGATTACGATCGTGGCGCTCGACGTCGGCTACCTGCTGGGCGGCGTGATCGTGGTCGAGGAGATCTTTGCGCTGCCCGGCATCGGCCGGCAGCTGATCGTCGCGATCGAGGCCCGCGACCTGCCGGCGATCCAGGCCGGCGCGCTCATCATGGCGGCGACCTATTCCGTCGTGAATTTCGCGGCCGACCTCGCCTATGCCGCGCTCGACAAGAGGATCCAGTATGACTGAGCTCTTCCGCCGGCTGCTGCGCACGCCGCAGGGCGCGCTGGGCACCGGCATCGTCCTCCTGGTCGTGGCGCTGATCCTGATCGGCCCGGTCGCCGCCCCGCACGATCCCGATGCCATGGCGCCGCTCGCGCGCTACAAGGGACCCAGCCTGCAATATTGGCTCGGCACCGACCAATATGGCCGCGACACCTTGAGCCGGCTGCTCTACGGCGCGCGGGCGACCGTGGTCATGGCGTTCCTGGCGACGGCCCTGGGCTCCATCGTCGGCGCCGTCATCGGTACCTTGTCGGCCTTCCTCGGCGGTCGCGCGGACGAGGCGATCATGCGGACGGTCGATGCCGTGATGTCGATCCCCAGCCTGCTGTTCGCCCTGCTGATCGCCAACCTGCTGGGCAAGAGCAGCCTGGACGCGGTCATGGCGATCGGCATCGCGTTCGCGCCCGGCATGGCGCGCATCACGCGCAGCGTGGCGCTGACCGTGCGCAAGCAGGACTATGTCCATGCCGCGATCGCGCGCGGCGAGGGCGGCGGCTATATCGTGCTGCGTGAGATGCTGCCGAACGTGATCGCCCCGATCATCGTCGAGGCGACCCTGCGCGTCGCCTTCGCGGTCATGCTGTTTGCGACCTTGAGTTTCCTGGGCCTGGGCGCCCAGCCGCCGGCACCGGAATGGGGCCTGATGGTCGCCGAAGCCCGCCGCTTCATGCATCTCAGCCCTTGGATGATCCTGTGGCCCAGCATCGCGATCGCGCTGGTCGCCATCGGCTTCAACCTGCTGGGCGACGGGCTGCGCGATGCCCTCAATCCGAGGACCTGAGGCCGTGCCGCCCGTCCTCGAGGTCTCGAACTACACGCTCGACTATGCGACGCCGCGCGGGGTCAACCGGGCGCTGGACGCGATCGACCTCGCGATCGACCGTGGCGAAGCCCTGGGCCTGGTCGGCGAATCCGGGTCGGGCAAGACGTCGCTCGCCTGGGCGATCATGCGCTACCTGCCGAAGAACGCGCGGGAGCCGGGCGGCAGCATCAGGCTTGCCGACGAGGAATTGACGACCAAGACTCCGGCCGAGATCGGGGCCATCCGCGGGCGGCGGATCGGCATGGTGTTCCAGGATCCGGGCACCTCGCTCAACCCGACCCTGCCGCTCGGCGAGCAATTGGCCGAGGTGCTGGTGCGCCATCGCGGCCTGACCCGACGCCAGGCCTGGGTCGAGGGCGAGGCGATGCTGGCGCGGGTCGGGCTGAAGCAGCCGGCCCAGATGATGCGACGCTATCCCCACGAGGCCTCGGGCGGCGAGAAGCAGCGGGTGGTCATCGCCACCGCCTTTGCCTGCGCGCCCGAATGCATCCTGTTCGACGAGCCGACCACGGCGCTCGACGTCATCACCGCGCGCCAGATCCTGGACCTGTTCGCCGAACTGCAGGCCGAGACGTCGGTCGCCTCGCTCTACATCTCCCACGACCTGGCGCTGGTCTCCCAGATCGCCCATCGGGTCGCCGTCATCCATCGCGGCCGGATCGTCGAGCAAGGCACGGCGGCCGAGATCTTCACGAACCCGCGGGACGATTATACCCGGCGCCTGATCGCCGCCGTGCCGAACCCGCGCCACCGCCTGTCGGGCGTTGCGCCTGTCTCGACCGCTGCGCCGCTGGTCGAGGCCAAGTCGGTCAGCGTGCATTATGGCCGGACGTCGCGGCTCGCGCGGCTGATGGGCCGTGCCCGCGAACGGATCGTCGGCAATCGGGCCGTCAGCCTGTCGGTCCATCCCGGCGAGATCCTCGGCATCGTCGGCGAATCCGGGTCGGGCAAATCGACCCTGGCCAAGGCCTTGACGGGCCTCAACCCGTTCACCGGCGAGATCCGGTTCGACGGCCGCCGCATCGGCAGCGCCGCCGACATGGACCGGGCCTATCGCCGCAACGTCCAGATCATCTTCCAGCACCCCGACGCCTCGCTCAACCCGCGCCAGCGTATCGGCGAGATCCTGTCCCGGCCGTTGGCGCTCTATGGCGGTCACGAAGGCTCGCGCGACGCGGCCGTCGCCCGGCTGCTGGAGCAGGTGCGCCTGCCCGCCGACTATGCCCGCCGCCATCCGCACGAGCTGTCGGGCGGCGAGAAGCAACGCGTGGCGATCGCGCGCGCCTTCGCGTCCAATCCGCGCCTCGTCATCTGCGACGAGATCACCTCGGCGCTCGACGTCTCGGTCCAGGCCTCGGTGGTCGAACTGCTGCTCGACCTGCAGCGGCGCCACGGCACGGCCTATCTGTTCATCACCCACGACATCAACCTGGTGCGCCAGATCGCGCACCGGATCGCGGTCATGTATCGCGGCGACCTGGTCGAACTGCTCGGCATCGACGAACTCGAAACCGGACCGAAGCATCCCTATACGCGCACCCTCATCGCAGCGGTGCCCCAGCCGGCCGGAACGGCCGGTACCATCCCGGAAGGATCTGAGACATGACGATGGATCGCGATGCGCTGCTGGCGCGGCTCGACGAAAAGGCCAGCCTCGATTTCCTGGCCGAGATGGCGCGGCACAAGAGCTATTCCGAGACCGAGGGCGAGCGCGTGCTGGCCCGCTTCATGGTCGAGCGGATGCGCGCGTTGGGGATCGAGGCCGACACGACGCCGGTGCCGGGCGACCGGGTCAACGCCATCGGCACCTGGCGCGGCACCGGCGGCGGCCACAGCCTGCTGTTCAACGGCCATCTCGATACCAACCCGGTGACCGAGGGCTGGACCGTCGATCCCTGGGGCGGGCTGGTCGATGACAAGTTCATCTATGGCATCGGCGTCTCGAACATGAAGGCGGGCGACGCTGCCTATTTCTGCGCGGTCAAGACGCTGATCGACGCCGGCGTGAAGCTCAAGGGCGACGTGGTGCTGACCTATGTGGTCGGCGAGCTTCAAGGCGGCGTCGGCACGCTCGCCGCGATCCGCCAGGGCGTGCGGGCGGATTATTTCATCAACAGCGAGCCGACCGACCTGCAGGCGCTCACCATGCATGCGGCGGCTTTCACCTTCATCATCGAGCTGACCGGCATCACCCGGCACCTGTCCAAGCGGGAAGCGGCGCTGGATGCGATCCTGGTCGCCTGCGACCTCATTCCGCGCCTCAACGGCATGACGTTCAGCGGCGCGCGCAGCGACGAGCATCGCTCGATCAACCGGGTCCATGTCGGCGTCGTCCACGGCGCGCTGGGGCAGGAGCTGCACGAATGGCGCCCGCCGCAGGTCGCGGATTTCGTGCGCATCAAGGGCTCCGGCCGCTATGCACCGGGCCAGAGCGAGAGCCAGGCGCTCGCTGACCTGCGCCGGGAACTCGACGCGCTCGAGGCCCGCTTCCCCGGCCTCAAGGCGACGGTCCGGTCGGAACAGGTCGAAGGCCGTCCGGTCATGCCGGCCTTCGAGGTCGCGAAGGACGCGCGGATCGTGCGGACGGTCAATGCCGCCTACGAAAAAATCCGCGGACAGCCCCAGCCGACCGGCGCCATCGCGCCGCCCTGCTTCTACGGCACCGATGCCGGCCACCTCTATCAAGAGCTGGGCATGGAAGGCATCGTGTGCGGCCCGGGCGGCCGCTTCAACACCATGCCGGACGAGCGGGTCGACATCCCCGATTTCCTCGACATGATCCGCATCTACATGCTGGCGATCCTGGATATCTGCGAGATCGCCTGACAAGGGTCTCACCCTCGGCTAGGGTCGTTGCGGTCTTCCGTTTTCCGGTTCCGCCATGTCCCCTGCCTCCGATGGATCGCCGACCGACCCGGCCCCGGCGATCGGCCGCGCCCGCCGGGCCGTGGCGCAGTCGCCAGACGCGCCGGAGCCGCTGTTTCGCCTGTGCGCCCTGCTGCTGCGGCAGGGCGATGCGTCGGCCAACGCGCTGCTGCCGCGGCTCGAGGCGTTTCGCCACTATGCCGCCGGTTGGCTGCACCTGGGCGAGGCGCTGTTCGCCGCCCGGCAGATCGAGGGCGCCGCCGTCGCCTTCGCCCGGGCACAGGCGGCGGAACCGGGCAATGCCGCCGGCCATTTCGGTCAGGGCCGGTGCCTGCGCGAACGCGGCCGGCTGCAGGAGGCCGCTACCGCCTTCGAACAGGCGGCGACGCTGCAGCCGCGCTTCGCCCAGGCCTGGTTCGCGCTGGGGCTGGTGCGGGACGATCTGCGGGACGCGGGTGCCGCCGACGCCTATGGCCGGGCGCTCGACGCTGATCCCACCTTGCACGAGGCGGCGCTCAATCTCGGCATTGCGCGTCAGGAAACGGGCGATCTCGACGGTGCGCTCGACGCCTATGGCCGGGCACTGCGGACCCGGCCCGAGGCGCTGGGTCGGATTGCCCATGCGCTCTCGTCCAGCCCGACCGGTTGCCTATTCCTCGACCCCGCCGACCTGCACCGGGCCCTGCTCGACCGCGCCTGACCGCCGGGCGCGATAGCGCTTGCGATAGACGCCCGGCCCCGACAGCAGGGCCGTCGCCACCTGGTCGTAGCGCTCGACCGCCGGCGGATCCATCGCTTCGTGCACCAGCTCGAGCGGCTGGCGCGGCACCGGGAAACATTGCGCGATCGGCGTACCGCGCGGCAGGACACCCTCGAACGCCGGGTCGGTCCAGGTCGCCGGAAACAGGATGCCGATGTCGCTGAACCGGTCGGCATCGACCAGCCCGGTCAGCAGCCGGAACGGCAGGTCCATGCGGTTCGCCGGGTGCAAGGCGAACAGCGACCAGCCCGGCTCCAGCTCGACGGTCCAGAAGCTGTTGAACTTGACGATCATCCGGTCGGGATCGTGGAACGGCGAGCCTTCCAGCTGCGCCGGCACATGAAAGCTAAAGGGTGCCCGTGGATGGAGCCGGCTCGCGAGCGGCGGCAGGTCCCAGTGCCAGGACAGGCGGCCGCGGCTGACCGTGACGTCGCACGGCAGCGGAATGACGAAGCCGTGGGCCATGGCATCGACGAACGGCGGGCATTGCTTGACCGTGCGCAGATCCTGGCCGTGCGCCCCGGAAAAGGCGGTCCGCGGCATCGCCCGCAGCCAGTCGGGCAGGGCCTCCCGCGCCGGCATCGGGCGCGGGAGGATCTCGACCAGGGCCGGATCGCAGCGAAACACGATCCTCATCGTTCCGGCCCCCGTTTCAGATCAAGCCTTCTTGGGCGGCGTCGCCGGCCAGCTCTTGATCAGCGTATCGTAATCGACCGTCTCGCCCTTGGGCTTTTCATTGGCGAGCTTGCGTTGCGGCGCCAGATTGCCGTCCTTCTCGGCCTGGGCATACCAATATTCGGCGGTCTCCGGCTTGTTGAGCTTGGGACCCAGCTTGCCCTGGACGCCCGACCGCTCGATCCGCTCCATGATCGCGTCCTGGTCGCGCGCCAGCCCGTCCATCGCCTGCTGCGGCGTCACCTGGCCGGAGATGGCGTTCGACACGTTCTGCCACCAGACCTGTGCCATCTTGCCGTAGTCCGGCACGTTGACGCCGGTCGGCGTCCATTGCTTGACGGCCGGGCTGCGGTAGAATTCGACGAGGCCGCCCAGCTTGGGGGCAAGGTCGGTCGCGGCCTGGGTCCAGACGTCGCTGGTCCGGATCAGATGGTTCGAAACGACGAACTTCTTCAGGCTGACCGTCTTGGACGTGCAGAATTGGGCATAGAGCCAGCCGGCCTTGACCTTTTCGAGCGGCGCGTATTTCAGCATGGTCCAGCAGCCGCAATCCTGGTAGCCGAGCTTCATGCCCTCCTTCCAGTAGGCGCCATGCGGCGACGGTGCCATGCGCCATTTCGGCGTGCCGTCCGGGTTCATGACCGGCAGCTTCGGATCGGACAGGGCCGAGGTGAAGGCGCTGTACCAGAACATCTGCTGGGCGATATGGCCCTGGCCCGGCACGGGACCCGCTTCGAGGAAATCCATGCCGGCGGCTTCGGGCGGGGCGTATTTCTTCAGCCACTCGACGTATTTGGTCAGCGCATAGACCGCGGCGGGGCCGTTCGCGTCGCCGCCGCGGGTGACGGACGATCCGCGCGGGATGCCGTCGGTCATGCGGATGCCCCACTCGTCGACCGGCTTGCCGTTCGGCAATCCGCGATCGCCTGCACCGGCCATGGACAGCCAAGCATCGGTGAAGCGCCAGCCGAGCGACGGGTCCTTCTTGCCATAGTCCATATGGCCATAGACGCGCACGCCGTCGATGTTCTTCACGTCGTTGGTGAAGAATTCGGCGATGTCCTCGTAGGCCGACCAGTTGACCGGCACGCCCAGGTCATAGCCGAACTTCTGCTTGAACTGCGCCTGCAGCTCCGGCCGTTTGAACCAGTCGTACCGGAACCAGTAGAGGTTCGCGAACTGCTGGTCCGGAAGCTGGTACAGCTTGCCGTCGGTGAAGGTGCCGAACGACAGGCCCATGAAGTCAGGCAGGTCGAGATGGGGGTTGGTGAAATCCTTGCCGTCGCCGGCCATGAAGTCGGTCAGCGAGCCGCCGACGATGTCCTGGTAGCGCGGATGGGTGCCGATGAAATCCGAATCGTTCATCCAGAAATCGTAGATCGGCCGGCCCGACTGCATCTCGACCTCGATTTTGTCGACCAGCAGGCCCTCGTCCATCATGTCGTGGTTGACCTTGATGCCGGTGATGTCGGCAAAGGCCTTGGTCAGGGTCTTCGATTCATAGTCATGGACCTTCAGGATCTCGGAGACGCAGCTGACCTGCAGGCCCTTGAACGGCTTCGATGCGTTGATGAACCATTCCATCTCGGCCATCTGCTCGTCCTTGGACAGGCTCGACGGCTGGAATTCGGAATCGACCCATTTCTTCGCGGCATCGACCTGCTGGGCGTGGCTGACCCCGCTCTTCAACAGAAGGCCGACACCGACGGTGGCGGCACCACCCTTCAGAACGTCACGACGCTTCATTCTCGTTCCCTCCCAATTGACCGCAGCATTGCCGGCTGCAGACCGGTTTCGTCAGGCAAAGCGAAACATTGCGATCCCGAAAAGAATGGCAGCCACCAATGGATACCACAGGGTTTCTCCGCCGAACCGCATGTAGGCAATGAAGATGTAGGCGGAACCGACCAGGCTCACGAACAGCCGGTCGCCGCGCGTGGTCGGAAAGCGCAGGATGCCGCGACGCGGCACCTCCGGGCGATAGATCGCGAGCAGGGTCAGGACGACCAGGGCCGCGACGATCAGGCCGAAGAACAGGATCGTCTGCCACGTCCAGGCCATCCACACCGTATCCATGGCGGCGCTCCCTAGACGCGGCCAAGGGCAAAGCCCTTGGCAATGTGGTTGCGCACGAACCAGATGACGATGGCGCCCGGGATCATGGTCAGCACGCCGGCCGCGGCCAGCAGGCCCCAGTCCATGCCGGCGGCGCTGTAGGCACGGGTCATGACCGCGACGATCGGCTTGGCGTCGACCGTGGTGAGCGTGGTCGCCAGCAACTGCTCGACCCACGAGAACATGAAGCAGAAGAAGGCCGCGACGCCGATGCCGTTGGCGATCAGCGGCATGAATATCCTGAGGAAGAAGCGCGGGAAGGAATAGCCGTCGATCGCCGCCGTCTCGTCGATCTCGCGCGGGACGCCCGAGATGAAGCCTTCCAGGATCCAGACCGCCAGCGGCACGTTGAACAGGCAATGGGCCAATGCCACCGCCCAGACCGTGTCGAACAGCCCGACCTCGGAATAGAGGTTGAAGAACGGCATGGCATAGACCGCCGGCGGCGCCATCAGGTTCGACAGCAGCCAGAAGAACAGGTGCTTGTCGCCGATGAAGCGGTAGCGGCTGAAGGCATAGGCCGCCGGCAGCGCGATCGTGACCGAGATGACGGTATTCAAGGCCACGTAGCTCAGCGAATTGAGGAAGCCGTTGTACCAGGCCGGGTCGGTGAAGATGTGCTGGTAGTGGTCGAGCACCGGATGATGCGGCCACAGCGACAGGCCGGCGTTGATCTCGACGTTGCTCTTGAAGCTCATGTTGATGAGCCAGTAGATCGGCAGGGCCAGCGCCAGCAGGTAGAGTGCCATTCCGGCGGTGCGGAACGAGAGCTTCATCACGCCTCTCCCTTCTGGTCGGCATGGGTAGTGAAGGTGAAGAAGACCCAGCAGAGCGTGAGGGTGATCAGGTTGTAGACCAGCGACATGGCCGCCGCATTGCCCAGGTCGACCTGGCCCAGCGCGATTTTGACCAGGTCGAGCGACAGGAAGCTGGTCGCCTCGCCGGGGCCGCCGCCGGTCACGACCATCGGCTCGGTATAGATCATGAAGCTTTCCATGAAGCGCAGCAGCACGGCGATGACGAGCACCTTCTTCAGCTTCGGGAATTCGATGTTCGCGAAGATCGCCCAGCGCCGGGCCCCGTCGATGCGGGCGGCCTGGTAGAACGCATCCGGGATCGCCTTCAGGCCGGCGTAGCACAACAGCGCCACCATGGAGGTCCAGTGCCAGACGTCCATGACCACGATGGTCGACCAGGCCGAGAGCGGGTCCTGGGTGTCGTTGTAGGGGATGCCGAGCCCGTTCAACGCGGCGCCCAGCAGCCCGATGTCCTGGCGGGCGAAGATCTGCCAGATCGTGCCGACCACGTTCCAGGGAATGAGCATCGGCAGTGCTATCGCGACCAGCACGGCGCCAACCTGCCAGCCCTGGCGCGGGATGCACAGCGCCACCGCGATGCCGAGCGGAATTTCGAGCGCCAGCACGACCAGCGAAAAGAACAGGTTGCGCACCAGCGCACCGGCGAAGCGCCCGCCGATGTCGGTCGTCGGATCGAACAGGCCCTGGAACCAGCCGGCGCCGTTCCAGAAGAAATTGTTCTGGCCCATGGAATCCTGGACCGAATAATTCACCACCGTCATCATCGGGATCAGCGACGAGAACAGCACGAACACCAGGACCGGCAGGACAAACCACCAGGCGCGGTTATGGATCGGCTTGTCGTTCATGGCGCCCGACCCTCCACCCTGACGTCGTCGACATAGACATGCATGTGCGCAGGGCTGAGCGTCACCGCGGCCTCGCTGCCGTCCAGGGTCATGTCCGGCGGCACGGTCGCGATCAGCGGCCGGGACCCGAGCGTCACATGGGCCAGCCGCCGGCGGCCCAGGTCATCGATCCGGCGGACCTGCACCGGCACGCCGCCGTCCCGTGACAGCATGGCGAAGTCCGGTCGGATGCCGACCTGAATCCGCCCGGCCGGCAGCGGCGGATAGGCTTGGCCCAGCGGCAGGCGGTGGCCTTCGACCAGCGCCGTCGTGCCGTGGACCTCCGCCGGCATGAAATTCATGCCCGGCGAGCCGATGAAATAGCCGACGAACGTGTGTTCCGGCCGCTCGAACAGGTCGGCCGGCGAACCGATCTGCACCGCGCGCCCGTCGTTCATGACCACGACCCGGTCGGCGAAGGTCAGCGCTTCGACCTGGTCGTGGGTGACGTAGATCATCAGCAGGTCGAGCGCGCGATGGACGGCCTTGAGCTTCGAGCGCAATTCCCATTTCAGCGCCGGGTCGATCACCGTCAACGGTTCGTCGAACAGCACGGCCGAGACGTCGGAACGGACCAGCCCGCGGCCGAGCGAGATCTTCTGCTTGGCGTCGGCGGTCAGGTTGCGCGCGCGCCGATCGAGGTCGGCGGTCAGGTCGAGCATCGCCGCGATCTCGGCCACGCGTGCTTCGATCTGCGGCTTCGGCACCCGGCGGTTGCGCAGCGGGAACGCCAGATTCTCGGCGACCGTCATGGTGTCATAGATGACCGGGAACTGGAACACCTGGGCGATGTTGCGTTGCTCCGTCGGCAGGCGCGTCACGTCGCGCTCGTCGAACAGCAGGCGCCCCTCGGACGGGGTTACTAGGCCGGAGATGATGTTGAGCAAGGTGGTCTTGCCGCAGCCGGAGGGGCCGAGCAGCGCGTAGGCCATGCCCTGTTCCCAGACATGGTCCAGCTTCTTCAGCGCGTAATCCTGCTCGGTCCGGGGCCGGCCATAGGCGTGCGCGATGCCGTCGAGGGTGATGCGGGCCATCAGACCGTCTCCATCGCGGCCGGCAGGCCGGCGATCCGTCCGTCGGGGTCGAACACGAAGATCCGGCCGGGATCGACATGGACCTCGGCTGCCGCGCCGGGCTCCCACTCATGGACGCCGCGCACCAGGCAGACCCAGGTGGCGAGGCCGACGTCGACATGGACGAAGCTTTCCGAACCGCTGATCTCGGTCACCGAGACCCGGCCGGGAAAGCTCAGCACGCCGGGCCGCTCTCCGCCCACCGTCACGTCGTCGACGCGGAATCCCACCCGGTAGCTGCCGTCGGGCAGGTCGCCGAGCGGGCCGGCGGCCGGGATGCTGCGCCCGTCGGCCAGGGTCACGGTGGCACCGCGCTTGTCCACTATCAGCTCGTTCAGCGGTGGATCGGAAAACACGCGGGCGGCATCGATGTTGTGCGGGCGCCGGTAGACCGCGGCGGTCGGTCCGGTCTGGCTGACCCGCCCCTGCCACAGCGTCGCGGTATTGCCGCCCAGCAGCAGGGCCTCGGTCGGCTCGGTCGTGGCATAGAGCAGGATGGCACCGGATTCGGCGAAGATGCGCGGCAATTCCTCGCGCAACTCCTCGCGCAGCTTGTAGTCGAGATTGGCCAGCGGCTCGTCCAGCAGCACCAGATCGGCGCGCTTGACCAGCGCCCGGGCGATGGCGGTGCGCTGCTGCTGGCCGCCCGACAGCTGCAGGGGCGTGCGGTCGAGCATCTTTTCCAGACGCAGCAGCTTCGCCGCCTGCTGCACTCGGGCCTCGACCTCGCCCTTCGCGATCTTCGCGACCCTGAGGGGCGAGGCGATGTTCTCGTACACCGACAGGGTCGGGTAATTGACGAACTGCTGATAGACCATGGCGACCGAGCGGCGGCGTACCGGCACGCCGGTGATGTCCTTGCCGTCGAGCAGCAACCGGCCGGACGTCGGCCGGTCGAGCCCGGCCATCAGCCGCATCAGCGTGGTCTTGCCGGCCAGGGTCGGGCCCAGCAGCACGTTCATCGTCCCGCGCTCGAGCGTGAGCGAGACGTCGCGGATCACCGGGATGCCGTCGACCGTCAGGCCGAGATGGTCGAGGGCCAGGCTCATGCCGGGACCGTGGCTTCGGACAGGATACGGGCGATGGCTTCCTCCACGGCGGCCGTGTCGGCCGGCCTCATGCGCAGTCCCAGTTTCGAGCGGCGCCACAGCACGTCGTCGGCCTGGCGCGCCCATTCGTAAGTGACGAGATAGCGAAGCTCCGCCTCGGTCAGGTCCGCGCCCAGCACCGGGCCGAGGTCGGCGGTGCTCGCCGCCCCGTCGAGCAGCTTGTGAATGTCCGTGCCATAGGCGCGCAGCAGGCGCCGCAGGGTGGCGGATGCCACGAACGGATAGCGGGCGCCGGCCCGCTCGAGCTCCGCCTCGAACCCGTCGATCGGAAAATCGCCGCCGGGCAGGCTTTCCCGGCCGGTCCAGCCGGCGGTCCGGTCGGGCTTCGGCGCCGGTACGTGCGGCAGCAGCAGGTCCAGCGCCGCTTCGGCCAAGCGCCGATAGGTCGTGATCTTGCCCCCGAAGATCGACAGCAGCGGTGCGGTATCGCCGCCGCCGTCGAGCTTCAGCACATAGTCGCGCGTCGCCTCCTGGGGGGCGGTCGAGCCGTCGTCATAGAGTGGCCGGACGCCGGAATAGGTCCAGACGACCCGGTCCGGCGTCACCGGCACCTTCAGGTATTCGCTGGCGGCGGCGCAGAGATAATCGATCTCCGCCTGGCTCGCCTTCGCGTCCTTCGCGTCGCCCCTGAATTCCAGGTCGGTCGTGCCGATCAGGGTGAAGTCCCGCTCGTACGGGATCAGGAAGAAGATGCGGCCGTCGGCGTTCTGGAAGATGTAGCAGGACGCATGGTCGTAGAGCCGCGGCACGACGATGTGGCTGCCCTGGACCAGGCGGACCGCGGCCGGGACGTTGCCGCGGATGACCGATCCGGCGACGTCGGCGACCCAGGGACCGGCGGCATTGACCAGCGCCCGGGCCCTGATCGTGTAGCGCTCGTCCTTGCCCTCGTCGTGCAGGTCGAGCTGCCAGCCCCGGCCGGTGCGCTCGGCGGCGACGCAACGGGTCCGCGTCGCGATCCGCGCGCCCCTGGCCGCGGCGTCGCGGGCGTTCAGCACGACCAGACGCGAATCCTCGACCCAGCAATCGGAATATTCGAAGGCGCGGGAGAATTTCGACTTGAGCGGGCCGCCGGCCGGATCGGCATGCAGGCGCACGCTGCGGGTCGGCGGCAGGCGCTTGCGGCCGCCCAGATGATCGTAAAGGAACAGGCCCAGGCGCAGCAGCCAGGCCGGCCGCAGATCCTTGTGATGGGGCAGCACGAAGCGTAGCGGCCAGATGATGTGCGGGGCGATGCCCCACAGCACCTCGCGCTCCATCAATGCTTCGCGCACCAGGCGAAACTCGTTGTATTCCAGGTAGCGCAGGCCGCCATGGATCAGCTTGGTCGAGGCACTCGACGTGCCCGAGGCCAGGTCGCGCTGCTCGCACAGGAACACGCGCAAACCGCGTCCCGCCGCATCCCGCGCGATACCGCACCCGTTGATACCCCCACCAATAATGGCGAGGTCGAAATCCAAAGGTGCGGCGTCTCCCATCGGATACCACCCCTGCGCGTTGAACCGCGCTCTATTGCCTTCGCTTTCGACGCTATATGAAAATAAAAGGAACACGCAAGCGCGAAAACGAACATTACGGCTGCCAGCGCGTCACTCGGCCGTAGGACCCGGCTCGACCGGTCCGCCGGTCTCGATCACCGTCACCTGATGAGCCCGGCACAGTTCCGCGATCGGCCCGGCCGGCAGGCGGTCGGTCACCAGCACGTCGATCTCGGCCAGGGTCGCGATCCGTACCGGCGCCGAGCGGGCGAATTTGCTGCTGTCGGCCACGAGGATGATGCGGCGAGCGCTTTCGATGATCGCGCGCGAGACGGTCACCTCGCGGATGTCGAAGTCCAGCAAGGTTCCGTCGCCATCGATTGCCGAGGTGCCGATGACGGCGGTATCGACGCGGAATTGCCGGATCAGGTCCACGGTGCTGGCGCCGACGATGCCGCCGTCGCTCGTGCGCACGCTGCCGCCCGCGATGACCAAGTTGATGGCGCCGTTGCGATGCAGTTCCGCCGCGACGTTGAGGTTGTTGGTGATGACCAGCAGGCCGGCATGGCCCATCAGCGCGTGGGCCACTTCCTCGGTCGTCGTGCCGATGTTGATGAACAGCGACGAATCGTCCGGGATGAGCCGGGCCGCCGCCTCGCCGATCAGACGCTTGTGGGGGCCGGCCACCTGCTTGCGCGCCTCGTACCCCAGGTTCGCGACACCGGACGCGATCATGGCGCCGCCGTGGATCCGGGTCACCAGCCGCGCCTCGCTCATCTCGTTCAGGTCGCGCCGGATGGTCTGCGGCGTCACAGCGAAGCGGGCCGCCAGATCCTCGACCGTCACGCGCCCGGTCTCGCGCAGCAGGCCGACGATCTCGCTCTGGCGGCGCGACCCGATGCGCGTGCTGGCATTGTCCATGGACGGAGACCCCAGCCGATCAGAGGCCGAAATTGAAGGCGATCGAGATGCGCAATGCCGTGCCGCGATAGGGGCGCACCTGATGATAGAGCCACGACGGAAAGATGAACAGCAGGCCGGGACGCGGCTGGATCGTCTCGGCACTGCCGACCGAGGCGCCGTCCTCGCCGGCGAACTTGAGCGTCGGCGCATACATGCCCGGCCCCGGCCCGCGCGGATCCAGCATCTCGAACTCGCCGCCCAGGCTCGGGTCCGACGCGCAGCCGCCATCCTCGACGTAATAGGTGCCGGACCAGACGGAGCCAGGGTGATAGTGGCAGATGTTCGAATCGCCGGGACCGTTGACGTTGGCCCAGGCCTGCACCGTCCAGGCCGGCTGGATCGGCTTGCCGTCGCGGTCGGCGCTGAGGCGGGTGGCGACGCCTTTGGCGATCTCGATGATCTGGCGCACCGGCTCGCCGCCCCAGGTCAGGATCTCGCGGTCGGAGTGCCAGCCGCCGGCGTTCGACGCCTGCACCGACCGGGCTTCGGCGCGCCGGCGCAGGATCGCCTCGACCAGTTGCGGGTTCAGCCGGTCGGCGCCCGGCATCTCGACTGCCGCGACCGGTGTCGCAAAAAGCCCTTTAACGGCGATGTCCAGGCGAGCCATGGTGCGTTCCAGTCACGATCGAAACAGCGGGTCGATGATCCGTCTTCGCGCAATGCGGACGCCGGCGCAAGCCATCACGCCGATTTAGCTCCGAGCGGTCGAATCCTCAGGCGTAACGCGTCCCGGCCATGCCGGCGGCGACGCCGTCGAAGCCGCGATCGATCAGGTGCAGGAAGGCGGCACGGGCGTTCCCGTTCCCGTGGCCGGCCCGGCAGCAGCGCAGCCCTTCGGCATAGGCGACGCACCAGGTCGACACCAGCAGCGCCGCGGCCAGGTGCGCGGCGGCATCGTCCGCCGGCTGGTCGACGGCGACCGCGATCATGCCGGCCAGATCGGCCACGAGCGTGTCGCGCATCTCGCGCGCCCGGGCCGACAGGGTGGCGCTTCCCGCCACGGTCTGCCAGAAGCCCGCAGTGCCGGGCGTGAACTTCGCGAACGGGTGGTCCGCGTGGGCGAGGGCATGGGCCAATCCACGCAGCGCCGCGATCGGCGAACAGTCCGGCGCACGCCCCGTCAGGGCCGCGCGCGCAAGCTCGTGCCCCTCGTCCTCGCGGTCGAAATACAGATCCTCCTTGCGGGGGAAATAGTTGAACACCGTCATCTTCGACACGTTCGCCGCCTCGGCGATGTCGGCCAGGCTGACATTGTCGAAGCCGCGCGCCATGAACATCTCGGTGGCGACGTTCGACAGCACCTGCCGCGTGGCCTGCTTCTTGCGCTCGCGAAGGCCGGGTTTGTCTGTCATCTCGGGCGGTCGATCCGTTCCATCGTCGTCGGCTCCGATCATCGTGCGCCCCGCCGGCATTTGCCAACCTTGATCGTATTTTATATCAAATAAAAAATTGTACTTAGTATAAAAATATGCCAGCTTTGGCTCATGGAACAGAAGCTGACGGATGTCGTGATCGTCGGGGCCGGCCCCGTCGGTCTCATGCTCGCGATCGAATTGACCTTGGGCGGCGCGCGCGTGATCGTACTGGAGCGCCTGTCCAACCCCGATGAAACCATCAAGGCCGGCGCCATCGGCGCGCTCGCGGGCGAGGCGCTGGAGCGGCGCGGGTTCGAGCCCGCCATGGATGCCGAAGAGCGGATCATGAGCGAAACCATGGCCGCCTTGTTCAAGACGATGGCTCCGACCGCGGGACGGCCGGCGGTACGGAAGATCGGTGGTCATTTCTCCGGCCTGTTCCTGATCGACCAGACGCGCCAGCGCGAGCCGGCCCGGCGGTTGCGCGGCATCCGGCAGCAGCCGCTGGAGCAGATGCTGAATGCCAAGGCGCAGGCGCTGGGCATCGATGTCCGGCGCAATGTCGAGCTGCTGGATTTCAGCCAGGACGACAGCGGCGTCGCTGTCGTGGCCGTCGGTCCGGATGGCGAGATGCCGCTGCGCTGCCAATATCTCATCGGTTGCGACGGCGGGCGCAGCCGGGTGCGCAAGCAGGCGGGCTTCGGGTTTCCCGGCACGGACCCGACGATCACCGGATATCAGGCGCTCGTCGAGTTGGATCATCCGGAACGGTTGCTGCCGCTCGGTTGGCGGCGCACGGCCACGGGCATGCTGGCCTATGGCCCCATTCCGGGACGCATCCTCACGGTCGAGTTCGCCGGTGCGCCCGTCGATCGCGACGCGCCGGTGACCGTGGCCGAGGTGCAGGCCAGCCTGCGTCGGGTCAGCGGTGCCGACGTCACGGTAACCACGATGAAATCGGCGACGCGCTGGACCGACAACGCCCGGCAGGCGACGTCCTATCGCCAGGGCCGGGTGCTGCTGGCCGGCGATGCCGCCCATGTCCATTCGCCATTCGGCGGCCAGGGCCTGAACCTGGGGCTGCTCGACGCCGTGAACCTGGGCTGGAAGCTTGCCGCCGTCGTGCGCGGCACGATGCCGGACGGTCTGCTCGACAGCTACACCGACGAACGTCACCCGGTCGCGGTACGTGTGCTGGCCAACACGCGGGCGCAGGTGGCGCTGATGCGGCCGGACCCGCAGACGTCCGCATTGCGCGAGATCGTCGCCGACATCATGGCGCTCGACGAGGGAAACCGCTTCTTCGGCGAGATGATGAGCGGCGTTGCGATCCGTTACGACCTGGACGACCCGCATCCGCTGGTCGGCCGGATCAGCGGCGACATCGAGCTGGTCTATGACGAGACCATGCTGTTCGAGCTGATGCAGGCCGGCAATGCCGTGTTGCTCGACGCCGGCACCGGTGCGGCCTCGGCCCTGGCGGGACCATGGCAGCCGCAGGTCCGGGTCGTCCGGGTCGAACGCGGACCGTCGCTGCTGGTACGGCCCGACGGCTGCATCGCCTGGGCGAGCGAGGCGGATGCGCTGGACGGGCTGAAGGCGGCGCTGGTCCGCTGGTTCGGGGAAGGTCGGCCGCTGGAGGGAACGGCCTGATCGAAGGTCAACAGGGGTGGCGCCGCGCTACAGCGCGCCGTCTTGCGCCTCTTTGATCGAGATTATTTCGCTCACGAGCCGATCGATCTCCTGAGCGAGCATTTTGGCATGCGTGCCGCCGATGACCCGCAGATCGAGGTTGTCGGAGAAGCGCCGCCATCCGAGATCGGGAAAACGCGCCCGATCGAAGCCTGTGTCGTTCGCCGTCAGAAGGGTCATCGGGGTAGGGATCTTCCCCCTGGGGATCTCGCCGAAGGCGGTGCGTCTGAGGGTGGCGACTGCTTCGATGCGACAGCGCCGATGGGGGACATCCCATCCGATGGCCAGCAGCAGGGAAAGTTCGAGACGCAGCGCCCGAAGCCACCGATGCCGCAGCAGATAGCGCGACGTGCGGTAGGCGAGCCCGCCGAACAGGTATTTGAAGAATCCTCCCCGCGAGCCGGAGCCTTGACGCACCCTGGTCCGGAGCCCCCGAACGACATCCATTCCTTTGATTTCGCCCTCGATCACGCCATCCAGATTGATCATGCGCGCGACCCGGACGCCCGCTTGGTCGGCCAGGCGAAGAGCCTCCGCGGCGATCCGGGCGCCGTAGGAATAACCCAACACCCAGATCGGGATTTCCCCAGCAGCCTGCGACATTTCCCGAACCAGATCGTCGAACAGGCGCCCGGGCTGGAATTGGCCCCGGAGTTCTTCCCCGCCCCTTCGATAATCGACCAACCTGACATCGAAATGCTCCGAGAGCCGATGGCCCAGTTCCGATGCGGCAATGTCCGCGCCGTTGGCATAGAGGCCCGGAAAGAAAAACATCACCGGCTTTTCGACGATCGACGCCGACGGCTCGAGTTCGCCTTTCAAGGCAACGATCAGATCGCTCGGCGTGGCCGAGCGCGACAGGATGCTGAGCGGGAGGCTGCGGCCGAGCCGTTCTTCGAGCAGGGCAAAAAGGCTGAGCGCGTTCAGCGAATCGCCGCCGGAAGCCTCGAAACTTCGATCCTGATCGAATGTGCCGGGAAGAAATTTCTCCCAGGCAGCGCGCACGATGCCCATGAGGGCGGGCCGATCCCCAACCGCTGGTTCCGTGATTTTGGCGGCGTCGAGGCGCGTCCGATCGAGCATGCCTAGCGCCGCATAGTCCGTCTTGCCGGTTCCCAGCAAAGGGAGTTCCCCCACGCAGACCATTTCGGTGGGGCACATGAAGGCCGGCAGGCGCGCCAGACACCAGTCGCGGATCGCCGCCGCGGTCACGCCGCCGGACGAGGCGTCGACCCAATAGGCAACCATGGCGGCGTCGGAAACGCTCGACCTGACGATGATGGCGATCGCGGCGATCCCGGGCATCGCGGCGATGGTCGCCTCGACCGCACCGGGGTGAACGGTGTTGCCCGCGATCTTGACCTGGCGATCCTTGCGCCCGATGAAATCGAGCAGCCCGTTCGGCCGGAAACATCCGATGTCGCCGGTGTGGTAGTCGATCGCACCCGGCACCACCGCCGAGAGACGAAAGCGGGTGGCTGTCGTTTCCGGATCGCGCCAGTAGCCGCGCGCGGCGGATGTCGTCGTCACGACGATTTCGCCCGGAACGCCCTTGGGCGTCGGATGGCCGGCATCGTCGATCAGGCGAAGACCGGACTCGCTGCGCGCCCGCCCGACGGCCACGAGGTCGTTCTCGACGGCGATGGCGGGATCGACCAGCCATGACGCGTAGCTGAAAGTCTCGGTCGTCGCCACGTCGATATAGAGGCGGCAGTCGGGGGCGAAGCGGCGTCGCACCAGCGCCAGGTCGTCGGGGACGATCCGATCCCCGATCAAATGGACGACGCGCAAGGCCTCGAACCGTTCGGCAAAGTGGGCTTGTCCACCCATGACGGCCCGAAATACCGGGGGGGCCGAGTGATAGATCGTGATGCCATGCGCGTCCAGGCGGCGCCGGGCCTCGTTGGTGCCATAGCGCTTCAGATCGACGATGCACAGCCGGGCGCCGGCCAGCAAGGCAGCGAAGATATCGCGGGTTCCGGCAGAGGCGCTCGGCCGGTACAGCATGGAGATGCGATCGGCCGGCCCGATCGACAGGGCGGCGATGTAGCCGTGAATCTCCTCCACCAGATTGCCCTGGTCGTAGATCACGCCCTTGGGCCGACCCGTGCTGCCCGAGGTGTAATAGATGAAGGCCGGCGCGTCGGAACCGGCGCCCAACCGGATCTCCGGCGCAGGGCCGGGAGCGATCGGCGAAACGACCGGTATGCGGAGGAGGCTTGGCACGGCATCCGCCATGATACCGGCGCCGGCGTCGTCGACGAGCACTGCCGCAAGGCCCGCATATTCGGCGATCCGGGCATGTTGCAAGGGCGGGAACGAGGGATCGAGGGCGACATAGGGCCGCCCGCCGATCATGATGGCGACGATCGCCACGATATAGTCCGCCGCCATCGGAAGTATGAGCCCGACCGGCTGCCCGTGGGGAACCTGCGCCTCGATCCGTTGCGCCAGGCGCGCCGCTTCGGTGGCGAGCGCGCGATACGTGAGCTGGCGTGCGCCATCGTCGACCGCAATCCGGTCGCCTGCCTGGCCGGCGATGCACGACAGAATCCCAGCAATCGTCTCGTTGGTCGCCGCCGGGCCGGCATCCCTATCGGTCATCGGCTGTATCCTTCGGTTCGACAATGGAGGCGGCGTGCGCTCATGGGCTGCCGTCCGATCGGGCGACCGGGCGCCGCCACCGGAAAAGATGGCGCTCCAGCGGTCTGATCGCCGCAGTTTCGATCAGCAGCATCATCGCGACCTGAACCAGCGTCCAGGCGAACACCTGATCGGTCTGGTTGAGGTCCGATGCCTGCCGCAGGCGATAGCCTACGCCGCTCGTGGCACCCAGCGCTTCGGCAACCAGGCTGACCCGCCAGCCGAAGCCGAACGCAAGGCGCGCGCCTGCGAAGAGATAGGGCAGGACCGAGGGCAGATAGATCTTTCTCAGCACGTCCATCCGCGACAGCTGCAGGGTCAGTCCCATTTCCACCAGGCCTGGGTCGACCGCTTCCGCGCCTTCGCGCACGTTGCCGACGATCAGGGGCAGGCCGGTCATGAACACGACGAAGATGGTCGCGAGCGGCGATAGCCCAAACCAAAGCAGGGCGAAAATCGCCCAGATGGCCGAAGAGACGGTGTTCATGATCGGCAGGATCGGCGAGACCAGGCGCCCGAACCGGCCGAACCGGCCGGCAGCCAGTCCGATCGGCAGTCCGATGAGGATGGAGGCCGCAAAGCCGGCGACCACCCTCAGGAGAGTCGTTGCAAGGTTGCGCCAGAGATCGCCGGTCGCGGAAAGCTGCGCCAGTTTGACGGCGACCCGCTCCGGCGACGGCAAGACATAGCTGGGCAGCCAGCGTGCACCGATCCACCAGCACCCCAGGACGACGCCTGCCAACAACGCGCGATCGGCGATGCGTTCGCGATCCCAGCGGCCGATCCTCATCACCCGCCTTTCGCTGCCTGAAATGCGGAGGGCTGAATGAGATCGTCCGGCGGGGCCTTTTCGAGAATGGCCTGATCGCGAAAGATCCGGTCCATTTCATGAAGGGTCGCGACATCGTCGGATGTGAGGCTGGCGATGAACACGTGCGACCATTGCCGTGCGCTGGATCCGGCCGTGGCCGCGTCGAGGGCCGCGGAACCAAGAAGCAGCTTTTCCACCCGATCGGGATGGTCGCCGCCCCATTTCGTGGCGGCGATCACGCCCTCGACGAATTCGACGATCGCGCCCGGATGCGCGCGGGCGTAATCGGTCCGGGCGATGGCCACCGCGGTCAGCGGCGGCGCGCTGCCCTTGGTCATCCGCTTCCATTCCTGGTCCAGCGTGCCGATCCGCCGCAGGCTCGTCTGCGCAAGCCCGTCGACCACGACGCGGCGCAAGACGCCGACGTCGATATCGCCCTGGGACAGCAATTGCGCCAGTCTTGGATCCGCGCCGGGGACGATCGTCAGCGAGCCCGCGCCGAAACCATGATTGTGCTGCAGGACCGCGAGCGTCAGCGCTTGCATCGAGCTGCCCGCGGGCGAGGTGCCGAGCCGCTTTCCCTTGAGATCGTCGAGGCTGTGGATCGGCGATTCCGTCGCGACCATGAAATCGCCTTCCGCCACCTGTGTCGCCAGGACGATTTTTATCGGAGCCCCGTCTGCGGCGAGACCGAAGGTTCCGGCGATCGGGGTGAAGGCCACGTCGATCGATCCCGTCGCGATCGCACGCGTCGGCCCGTTGATGTCGGCGAAATGCGTGAATTCCGGCTCCAGGCCCTCGGCCTCGAGAAACTTTCCGGCCTCCAGAACGGCGCCGAACCCTTGCATGGCTCCGCTCGTCCAAAATCCGACCCGGACGGGTTGCGCGAAAACTTCAACGCTGGTCAACGAGCAGAGCGAGAGGAAAAATACCGCGATAAAATGTTTTGTCGTAATAATCAAAATACTTCCATGACTATAGCGCCGATGTCGCAATGATATTCGCGGGACGGCGGCTCATTCTGATGATCTTACCAGACAGCTTCGCGGCTTCACCGGCATCGTGGGTGACGATGACGACCGCTGCTCCTGTTTCCTCGCGAAGCTCGAGAAACAATGCGTGCATGGCTGCCCTGGTATCGCTGTCCAGCCTCGAAAAAGGCTCGTCCATCAGAAGCAGCCGAGGCTGGGTGACGAAACTTCGGGCCAGGGTGACGCGGCTGCGCATCCCGCCGGAAAGTTCGTTCGGCAGTGCGTGAAGAAAACCGGCCAAACCCACGCGCTCCAGCGCGTTGGTGGCTCTCTTCCTGCGCTCCGCATGACCGAGGGGGCGTCGCTCCAGCGCCAGTTCGACATTTGCAAGCGCGCTGCGCCACGGCAAAAGTCGATCGTCCTGAAACATGTACCGGACGGCATGCCAGTCGTTGCCGTTCCCGGGCGCGTTGCCGAATAGCGAGATGCTGCCTCGATCCGGCGCAGACAGACCCGCGGCGATGTGCAAAAGCGTCGACTTTCCACAGCCCGAAGGTCCCAGAACGGCAACGACTTCGCGATCGAGGACGTCGAAGGTGATGTTCTGAAGAACCTCTAATCGACCGCCCCGCCGATCGGGAAAATTCTTGAAGACGGAATGAAACTGGAGCGCGGCGACAGCGGTCATAAATTCTTGAGCCTGGATTCGATTGATCCATTATGGATGCAAGACCCCTTTCCGAGCAAGCTGGAAGACCGGACGGAGCGCTGCCGAAGGATATATTGGTCGTCCCTAGGATGGGACTATGGCGAGCGGCCCGACCGCTTCAGCGTCGTGTCTATGATGGCGCGCGACAGTTCGGTTTGGCTGTAGGGCTTGTGCAGCAGCACCAGTTCGTCGAACAGCGCCTCCGGGATGATTTCCTCGGCCGTATAGCCGGACGCGAGCAGCACCGGCAGGTGGGGCCGGCTCGCGTTCAGCTCCTGCGCCAGTTCTATTCCGCTCTGGCCGCCGGGCATGATCACATCGCTGAACACCAGGTCGACTTCCGTCCCGCTATCGATCAGCGCCAGGGCTTCGCGGGCATTGGCTGCCTCTCGCACAAGGAAGCCCAGGTCATGGAGCATGCCGGCGGTGACCCGCCGGACGTCCGCATCGTCCTCGACCACGAGGATGAGCCCGCTTCCCGTGACGGCCGCTGGGCGCTCCGGCTCGGTCGTCGCGGCAGCGGGCAGCGCTTCCTCGGTACGGGGCAGGAAGATCGAGACCTTCGTGCCCGCCTCCGGCTCACTGTCGATGGTCACGAACCCGCGGGACTGCTTGGCGAAGCCGTAGACCTGGCTCAGGCCGAGGCCGGTGCCCTTGCCGATCCCCTTCGTGGTGAAGAACGGTTCGAACGCCCGCTCGGCGACCGCCGGCGGCATCCCGATGCCGGTATCGGCAATCGAGACGACGATGAAATCGCCGGCGATCGCACCCCAGCGGGCGGCGACATCGTGGTCGACCGACCGGCTCTCGGTCGTGAGCGTCAGAACGCCGCCGCCGGGCATGGCATCGCGTGCATTGATCGCGAGGTTGAGGATTGCCGTCTCGAGTTGGTGATGGTCGATGCGGGATCGCCAGTCGTTGGACGCGCGTACGATCTTGACCGGGATCGTCTCGCCCACGGCGCGGTCGAGCAGATGGTCGAACGTCTCGACGAAGCGATCGATGCAGACGACCTCCGCATGCAGGTCCTGCCGTCGCGAGAAGGCCAGAAGCTGCTGATTGAGCTTGGCACCGCGCTGGATGCCCTGCTGTGCCGACTCGATCAGGAAATCCGTCTTCGGGTCGCGCGGCACCCGGCGCCCGAGCATGTCGAGGCTGCCGCCGATGATCATCAGCAGATTGTTGAAATCATGGGCGATGCCGCCGGTCAGCTTGCCGACGGCTTCCATCTTCTGGGCCTGGCGCAGCTGTTCTTCGACCACCCGCTGATCGGTGACGTCCGCGACCACGCCGGCGATCCGGACCGGCTGTCCTGCGTCGTAATAGGTCTGCGCCTTGACATGGACCCGACGGACCGCATCGTCGCCCACGCGCCGGATGCGCGCTTCGAACTCCAGCCAGCCGGTTTTTACCGCCTCGGCAAAAGCCCGCTCGACCCTGTCGCGGTCATCGGGCACCAGCCGGTCCATCGAGTCCCGAAGGGTCCATCCGGGGACCCGTCCGGTGTGGCCGAAGATGACGTCGTGCCGGAGCGAGCGGCGGATCATTCCGGTCGCCAGATCGAGATCCCAGCCGCCCATGCCCGCCGCGTCGAGCGCCAGACCGAGGCTGAGTTCGGCCCGCCCCCGTTCCGCGATCTCGCGTTCGAGGCGCTGGTTCGCCGCCGCCAGTTCGTCGCTGCGCCGATAGTTGTTGGTGAGGTCGGTGACGATGCCGCACACGATGCGGGCGGCGCCTTCGTCGAGAACGAGATCGACCAGCGAGATATTGACCGGCACTGCCGTCCTGTCGGACCGTCGCAGCTTGAATTCGCCGGTCGCCGCCGCGCCGGGCCCCCGGGACAGCAGCCGGTGAAAACCGGCATGGTCGCCCGGTGCGACGAAGCGGCCGAACGGGCCCCCCAGCACGCCCTCGCGATCGGCCCCGACCAGGGTCGCGAAGCGCTCGTTGCAATAGAGGATGGTGCCGTCCTCGCTCAGCGTGACGGCCCCTTCGAGCATCTGCTCGATCAGGACGCGGTAGGGCCGGTCGGCATTTTCCAGGGTGTAGACCTGCTGGCCGTTCGGCCCGCCGACCACGACCGCGTCGACCTCGCCGTTCCGGATGGCGTCGAGCGTCTCCTCCGCCTCGCGCAGCCGCGCCTCCAGGTCGGCGACGTAGGATGCCGTCGGCGGTGTGCCGTTGTCCGCATCGTGGGTGGGAGGCGTGGACATGAGCGATCCGACCTACGCCAGCGGTTGCAGGTCCAGACCGGCCAGCACGCGCTCCTGGTCGGACAGGTCGCCGATGATGCGGCGAAGCGGTTCCGGCAGGATCTTCACCAGGGTCGGCGTCGCGACGATCTGCAATTCGCGGGTGGCATCGGGGTTCTGGTACACGTCGACGACCTCGAGGTCATATTGCCCTTTCAGATTTTCCTCGCAGATGCGGCGCATGTTCTCGATGGCGCGCGTCGATCGCGGCGTGGAACCGGTGACAAAAAGCCGTAGCTTGTAGATTTTCGACGTTTCCTCGGGAGGCTCGGCGGTCATTTCGTCACCGTGGCTTTGGGCTTGATATCGAGGCCTACCAGAACCCGTTCGGCGTCCGCCAGGTTGCCGATGATGCGCTTCAGCGGCGGAGGCAGGCGTCGGACCAAGGTCGGCAGGGCCACGATCTGGTCTCCGGCGGCCAGTTGCGGGGTCACCAGCAGGTCGACGACCTCGATGGTATAGCGTCCCGCCAGATGCTCCTCGCAAATCCGTTTGAGGTTTGCGATCGCGCCGAGCGACTTCGGCGTCTGGCCCGCGACGTAGAGCCGGAGGTTATGTTCCAGCGTCGGGTCTTCCGTGAAATCGACCTCGGGCTGGTCGTTCTCGTCCATCATCGGATCGCTCCGCGTTTGGTCGCGATCGCCTCTCGGTCGGCCCCAAGGACGGTCTCGCGATTTTCCTCCTGCTCGATGAGCATGGCGATCTCCGCTTCCTCGACCTCGATGGCGGCGCGCAGCTCCGCGATCTGTCGCTCGGTCGCGGCCCGCTTGCGAGCCAGCTCGCGGCGCAGCCGTTCGGTTTCCTGTTGCCGGGCGACTCCCGCATCCCGTTCCCGGGCTTCCTGGGCCAGCCGGGCGGAACCGGTCATCACGCCTTCCGGGCCGATATAGGCATCGATGAGGATGACGCCGTCATTCGTCAGCCTGAACTCCCGAAGCTGGTTCGAGTGGTTCATGCCGCGCGATTTCAGCAGATAGAGCACCCGGTTGCGCTCGCCATTGGCCTCGACGTCGGTCAGCGAGACCCAGGTATCCATGAGCGACGAGACGCTACGCTCGCTCTCGGTCATCATCTCCTTGGATCCGGACAGGCTGGTGAACAGCGTGGTGATGCCCTTGGTCTTGCAGATGTCGGCCAGCCGGATCAGCGTCGCATGGATCTCGGCCGACGGCCCGCGAAACGCCGAGATCGGATCAACGACCAGGATCGACGGCTCGAACCGCTCGATGTCGCGGTTCATGCGTGCCAGGTGCATCTCGAAGCCGTAGAGGCTCGGCCGAGCGGCCTCGAACCGAAGCATGCCGGCCGCGACGTGGCGCTTCAGGTCGATCCCGACCGACAGCATGTTGCGCATCACCTGGTCCGGCGATTCCTCGAACGCGAAATACAGGCACCGCTCGCCGCGTTCGCAGGCGGCATCCGCGAAGGAGGCGCCGAACGTCGATTTGCCGGTTCCGGCCAAGCCGGAAATCAGGACGCTCGAACCCCGGTAATAGCCACCCAGCCCGAGCATCTGGTCCAAGCCCGCCACACCGGTCGGCACCGGCTCCGGCGAGACCGCGTGGCTGAGGCCGGCCGACGTGATCGGCAGGACGCTGACGCCCTCGTCGTCGATCAGGAATGGGTACTCGTTGGTGCCATGTGCCGATCCGCGGTATTTCACGACGCGCAGGCGCCGCGTCGAGACCTGCTCCTGCACCCGGTTGTCGAGCAGGATGACGCAGTCCGAGACATATTCCTCGATGCCGTAGCGGGTCAGCTGGCCATCGCCGCGTTCGCCGGTGATGATCGCCGTCACGCCCCGATCCTTCAGCCAGGCGAACAGACGGCGCAGCTCGGCGCGCAGGATCGTGGTGTCCGCGAAGCCGGAGAACAGCGCCTCGATCGTGTCGAGCACGACGCGCTTCGCGCCGACCGTATCGATCGCATGGCCCAGCCGGACGAACAGGCCTTCGAGGTCGTACTCGCCGATCTCCTCGATCTCCGCCCGTTCGATATGGACGTGATCGATGATCAGCTTCTTTTCGGCGACGAGCCGTTCGACGTCGTAGCCGAGGGACACCACGTTGGCCGCCAGGTCGGGCGCGCGCTCTTCGAAACTCATGAACACGCCGTGCTCGCCGAACCGGACGGCGCCGTTCACCAGGAATGTCATCGCGAACAGGGTCTTGCCGCAGCCGGCCGCGCCACAGAACAGCGAAGGGCGCCCGCTGGGCAGGCCGCCCAGGGTCAGGTCGTCGAAGCCATCGATCCCGGTCGGCGTCTTGGGCAATGCATGAGCCACGAAGGAATGAGCGAACTCGTTCAACTGGGTCATCAACCGCTTCTCTCCGTTGTCGGGAACAGGTGGTCGCCTGAGCAGGCCCGATTGAAAAAGGAACGTCGATTTAGAGGGGCTTCGTTTGGCGTCAACGCCTCGTACGAGAAAAGATCCCTGCGCGGCCGTTCGACCTCCCGAGAGGTGATTTCATGGCTCCGGCCCTGGCGTCAGCCCAGCCCCGGGAAATCCTCCTCGCCGTTGTTCCGGCGCGCGCAGGCCCGCTTCCGCCCGGTCGACCTCCGCCCGGCGATCAGGCTGTTGACCGTGGCACCGCGTCCAGGCGTTCTCATTGTTTATGGTTTGTTCCTGAGGTTATACTGGTCGGGCCATGGCCGAGGTCGAGACCCGAAAAATCATCCATGTCGACATGGACGCGTTCTACGCGTCGGTCGAGCAGCGCGACGATCCGGCGCTGCGCGGCCGGCCCGTGGCCGTGGGCTATGGCGCCAAGCGCGGCGTGGTCGCGGCGGCCAGCTACGAGGCACGGGTGTTTGGCGTGCATTCCGCCATGCCGTCGACCACGGCGCTCAGGAAATGCCCGGAACTGGTGTTCGTGCCGCCGCGCTTCGAGGTCTATCGCGCCGTGTCGCGCCAGATCCGCGAGATCTTCGCCGACTATACCGACCTGATCGAGCCCCTGTCGCTGGACGAGGCCTACCTGGATGTGACCGCGAACCGGAAGGGCATCCCGACCGCCTCGGCCACGGCCATGGAGATCCGGGCGCGCATCCTGGAGGTGACGGGGCTGACCGCATCGGCCGGCATTTCCTACAACAAGTTCCTGGCCAAGCTGGCGTCCGACCAGCGCAAGCCGAACGGCCAGTTCGTGGTGCCGCCCAGCGCCGGCGCCGCCTTCATCGAAGCCCTGCCGGTCCGGAAATTCCACGGCGTCGGCCCGGTGACGGCCGAGAAGATGAACCGGCTCGGCATCTTCACCGGCGCCGACCTGCGCCAGCAGTCGCTGGCCTTCCTCCAGGGCCATTTCGGCAAGTCCGGCCCCTGGTACCACGCGATCGCCCAGGGCGAGGACCATCGGCCGGTCGTATCGGACCGGCCGCGCAAATCCTCGGGCTCGGAGACCACCTTCCGGAACGACCTGACCGAACCGGCCGAGATCGAAGAAGGCGTGATCGCGATGGCCGACGAGGTCTGGGCCTGGTGCGAAAAGGCCCAGGCGTTCGGCCGGACCGTGACGGTGAAGATCAAATACGCCGACTTCCAGCAGGCGACGCGCAGCCGCACCTTGGGCACGCCGGTCACGTCGCAGGAGGTCCTCAGATCGGTCAGCATCGACCTGGTGCGCACCGTCTTCCCGCCGGCGAAGGGCATCCGTCTGCTGGGCGTGACATTGTCGAGCTTCGACGCGGCGGAGGTTGCGCCGGTCGAGCAGTTGGATCTCGGGATTTAGGGTGGGCCGGGGATTTCAAACATGGATGGGACGGCTTTGGGTGGACTGCGGTCTGACCGCTGTCGAACGGCAGCGGGGATTAGCGGACATTCGGCAGACGACTCCGCACGTCACACCTTCGCGTCATCTAATTCTGTGGTCATCTAATTCGGTGACATTTTAGTTAACTGACTATCAGTGACAGAAGAACGCGGCTCGAAGCTCCATTTACTGGACTGTCACCGTAATTTCATTTAGTGGACTGTCACCGTAATTTCTGAAGGTCTCCCTCGACCGTCAGTTCAACACCGGAAACTGGCGCGCCGCCCGCCATTCCCGCAGCGAAGCCGTTCCAAAGACACCCCGCGACGCCCACCAAGCCATCCCCGCGATCGGCTGAAAATCAAATTCCCCATAGACCAGTGCCTGCGCCCCCGCGGGTTCGTTCCTCCACGACTTTCGTACGCCTCGCGGCGCCCGAAACTCTTCAGGACTCCGGATGGGCTGCTTTCGGACAGGGAGCGCAAAAGCAGACATTCATCCGATGGCTTGGCCCCTCTCGAGTATTTGCTCACCGGGTTGGCGAAAGATGTTGCGGCGAGACTCTGGATATGAGTCAAAGGCGGGATGGTTCTCCCGCCGCGCATTCGCCTGAGTGAAGCCGAGAAGGACGCGCTGTTGCTTGAGCAGGCGTCGTTGATCGAGCGTCCGGCGGCACGGATCACGGAGCTTGAAGCGGCGATTGGCAAGCCCCGCAAGACCTCGTCGAACTCGCATCTTCCGCCGTCGAAGGATGGTCCTGGCCGGGGTGATCGGCCCAAGCGTCCGCGCAGGAAGCGTGCTTCGAGACCAGGCAAGTCGCGCCCGCTGACTGAGACGCCCGACAAGACCGAACGCCGCATGGCGAGTGAATGCGGCCATTGCGGCATGGATGTCTCGGGCACGCGCCAGCGCTGTCGCCAACGCTATGACCACATCGAGCTTCCGATCATTCGTCCGGTCGTGACACGGGTCGAGCTGTTCGGCGGCCGCTGTGGCGGGTGTGGGCACCGATACAAGGCCCAGGCGCCCGAGACCATAGCGCCAGGATCGCCGTTCGGTCCGGGGATCCGCTCGCTGTTGATGTACCTGCATCACAGCCACCATGTCGGCTTCGAGCGGCTGTCGCGCATGGCGCGCGAGCTGTTCGGCCTGACGATCAGCGAAGGCGCCATCGCCAACGCGTTCCGCCGGGCGGGCGCGGGCTTGGCCACGGCGAGCGAGGCGATCAAGCGGAAGCTGGTCACGGCCCGGATCATCGCGTCGGACGAAACGACCACTCGGGTTGACGGCGTGACCCAGTGGCAATGGGTGTTCATCAGCGACAAGGCCGTCCTGCACAAGATCGCGCCGCGCCGGGCCAAGAGCGTGGCCGAGGATGTGCTCGCCGGGCACCGGCCCGATGTCTGGGTCTCGGACCGATATGCCGGGCAGCAAGAGCTGGGCAGCCGCCATCAGGTCTGCCTCGCCCACGTCTTGCGCGACGTTCAATACGCCATCGACAGTGGCGATACCGTCTTCGCCCCCAGGATCCGCGACCATCTCCGCTGGGCCATCCGCGTCGGCAAGCGACGAAGTCAGCTCAAGGACGGCACATTGTCAGCCTATGCCACCAAGGCCGACAATAAACTCGACGCCCTCATGGCGGCACCCGTGGCGCATCCGGCCGGCAAGACCTTGCTCAAGCAAATCAAGGCTTGGCGCACCAAGTTCTTCGTCTTCATGACCGATCGGGACGTGCCGGCTACCAATAATATATCCGAGCGCGAGATCCGGCCCTCCGTTATCTTCCGCAAAGTCACCAACGGCTTCCGCTCGGACTGGGGCGCGCAGATCCATGCCGGCTATCGCTCCGTCACCGGAACCGCGCGCATCAACGGAAAGCCGGCCTTCGATGCCATCCGCGATCTCATCGACGGAAAATTCGCCCTCGCCTGAGACCAGGAAAATGCCAGCCCCGTGAGCAAATACCCTCTCGAAGCTCCATTTGGTGGACTATCACTGTAATACCTTAAGATCGGACGCGGCTCGCATTCATAAGACAGGAGATGCAGGTGAGAATATACAGAATTTATGCACTATTCGCGGTTGGGATATTCAGTATTATTTTGGGATTTTATTCATTATACCTAGAATACGCGCAGCGCCAATGGTTAACTACGGATGCTCAGGTGCTTTCAATAACAATTATTGAGAAAGGCAGGAGTGACCCTCAAGATGATCATTATCGACTAACAGTGAGTTATAATGTCCGGTCCCAGGACGTAAGGGCTACAATGGATAATTACGGACAGCCTAGCTTCCGGGTGAACGACACTATCCCTGTCAAAATCGATGCTGGAAATCTTAAACATTTTATATTTAACCAGAGTAATTCGGGAATATCTATTGCCATAATGTTCATTTTTGGGATTGCGATTAGCAGCGCTTCATTCCTCATGCTTCGAGCGCGCGCCATCTGAACCGTGACTATCGGCGCAAACGAGCCGTCGCAGGCCCGATTCTGAAGGTCCGCTTTCGGAATAGGATAAGTACGAGCCGGTTTCCCGTCTTGGGTCGATTCCAGCCGCTATGAAGCGTCTCACGGATTGTGAGCCTGTGGCGATGATCTCGCGCCTACCTCACTTAATTTTTGCGCTCAGTCGAAGATAATGTGCGCGAGCCAGCGGTGACCGTCTCATCAATTCGAGCCGGTCGCGATCAGAATCGCGCCGGGGCGCCGATGATCTCAAGCCGCTACAGCTAAGCATTGCTTTGCCTGGAGCGTGATTTTTATGGCGGCCCGGGCCTGGGCGCCGTTTCGACACTGGCCAGCCAGATCACATGGCGCGCGCCGCTGCGGCCGGTCTTAGCTCGGACCCGAAGTTCCTCGACCGTAAAGCCTGCCTTGTGCAACAGCTTGGTGAAATGCGGGTCGGGTGCAGCCGACCAGATGGCCAGCACACCACCGGGCTTGAGTGCCGCGTAGGCCAGACCGAGTCCAACCGCGTCGTACAGGCTGTCATTGGAGGCGCGCGTCAGTCCGGACGGACCGTTGTCGATATCAAGCAGGATGGCGTCATAGGCCGAGCGTCCGGATCGGATCAACTGGCCGACATCGCCCTGATG
>NZ_DASZBY010000118.1:0-9442 GCF_035943795.1 Aliidongia sp.
CCGTCCAGCGCGGCAACGGCCATCTCGATGGTGCGGACCCGGGCCGGGGGGACGTCCCGGGTCAGCCCGCGGAATTTCGTGGTGAACTCCCCAACGCTCAGCGGCGCTTCCGGATCGCCGTGGGCGGTGACGTCCGCGGTCGACAGCTCCCGCCCGTCCTTCAGGACGATGGTCGCACGGGCATAGCGCTCGGCCGGGAACAAGGCCGTGAACCGTTCGTCCTCGGCGATCCTGATGCGGCCGAGCATGGCGAGGATGGCCGGGTCCTGCAGACCGTCCACACCGATCTCGTCGGCGCCGAGACGACCGCGGGCGAGCGCTGCCGCGATCGGAAAGCCCAGGGCATATTGCGCTTCCTCGGTCGTGGCCGGTGGCTTCGCACCCAGTTGCACGCCGGCGAGGAAGGTCTGGATCTCGACCTGCTCGATCATGTCGGGCGACAGGCGATGGTCTGAAGTCAGCATCATCACGGCCTCGACCGCCGGCTGGGCCCAGCGGCACACCGGCCAGGGCTTGAAATATTGCTCGGTGATGCGCCAGGTCCGGCCGAGATCGCGCCAGGTCTCGGCGGGCTCGTCGAGGAGAATGGCCGGTGCGCCGGTGAAGCCGTCCTGGGCCAGATAGGCGGCCGAGACGCCGGTCAGCGCGCCCCAGCCGGAACCGTCCTTGACCATGGTCGGGTGGTCGATGCAGCGCATCATCTGGCTGCGCGGTCCGTGATATTCGGCGATGCCGAGCGCGTGCCGCGTCTGTTCCGGCGAGAGCGCCAGGATCCGGGCGGCGATGGCGGCGCAGCCGAGCGCGTTCCAGGCGCCCGACGTGTGATAGTCGGCAGCGGTGCCATGGAGCGCGATGCCGGCACGGATCGCGATCTCGTAGCCCATCGCGAGCGAAGTGAGGAATTCTCGCCCGTCGATCGATGCGCCATCGTCGGCGACCGCGAGCAATGCCGGCAACAGCGCCACGCCGGCATGGCCCTTGGTCAGGCGGTGCCCGTCATGGGCGTCGAATGCGTCGATCGTTGCGGCGCCGGCATAGGCGGCCCCGGTCGGACTGACCCGCCTGCCATCGAACAGCAGGCGCGCGCCGCCGGCGCTGCTGCCCATCTGCCGCACGGCAAAGCCATGGACGATGCGCGACAGGTCGGTGCGGCGCCCGCTGGCAGCGACACCGATCAGATCGAGCAGGCAGCGCTTTGCCTGCTGCACCACGGCGGGCGGCAGATCTTCGAAGCGCAGGTCGTGGATGAAGGCGATGGGCATGGGCTTACTCCGGTTCACCGAGCGCGCGGCCCAGCATCCGATGGACCAGATGGGGATTGGCGTCGCGCATGGTCGGCAGACGGCGGCGCGCCGTGATGCCGTCAGGCGGCGACAGGTCGGCGACGATCAGGCCGGTGGTGGCGTCGGCCCGCGCACACTCGCGCCCGAAGGCATCAAGGATGCGCGAGCCGCCCCAGAAATCGAGGTTGCCACCGCAATGGTTGGCCATGACGATCGGCAGGCCGTAGGTGAGCGCTGTGTGGCGCAGGTTGAGGTCCCAGCCCGCCGGATTGTCGAAGCCTTCGACGGCGGACAGCGCGGACGCGATCGGCAGCAGCAGGATCGTGGCGCCGTCGAGCGCCGCCAGCCAAGGCAGCGCCGGGTTCCAGCTGTCGGCACAGATCAACGTCGCCGCCCGCCAGTCCGGGTCGAGCCGGACCGGGGCGATAACCGAGCCGCGCTGGTAGTAGCGGGTTTCGCGCAGATTGCCGTAGGATGGCAGATTGATCTTGCGATGGACCTGCGTTGGTCCGTCGCCGATCAGCGCCTGGGCATTATAAACCCGGCCGTCCTCGCCCCGCTCGATGAAGCCGATCGAGGCGCGCATCGGGCCGGCCGCCTCGGCGAGGCCGCGCAGTTCCTCGCAGCCCGCCAGGCGCGCCAGCGAGGCAATGTCCGGATCGCTCTGGTAGCCGGTCAGCGACAGTTCGGGAAAGACGACGAGGTCGACCCGTGCGCGCCGGGCCTGCTCGATCAGGGCGAGATGCTGGGCGAGGTTGGTCTGGATGTCGCCCGCCTGGCAGGCGATCTGGGCGGCCGCAACTTTCATCGGGATGTCCGCTCGCAAGCGCCATCCCCCGCACCGTCAAGGGCGCGAGGGATGGGTATTTTTCAGATCAGCTTTTCCTGCTTCAGGAAGCCGCCTGCGACCTCCTCGACCGACTTCTTGTCGACGTCGACCGACGCATTCAGCTTGCCCATGATCGCGTCGTCCAGCTTGGCCGAGAGCGCGTTCAGGATGTCGGCGAGCTTCGGGTTCTTGTCGAGCACTTCCTTGCGGATGACCGGGGTCATGGCATAGGCCGGGAAGAAGCCCTTGTCGTCCTTCAGCACGACGAAATCGAACGCCGGGATACGCCCGTCGGTCGCAAACACCAGGCCGACCTCGACCTGGGAATCGCGCAGCGCCTGGTAGACCAGCCCGGTATCCATGCGCACCACATTGTCGCGCCCGAAGTCGAAGCCATAGGTTTTCTCCAGCGGCGCCAGCCCGTCCGGCCGCCCGTAGAATTCGGAATTGCAGCCGAACTTCAGGGCGGCGCCGCCTTTGACCTTGGCGGCGAGGTCGGACAGCGTGACCACGGATTTCGCCGCCGCGTCGGACTTGCGCATGGCGAGCGCGTAGGTGTTGTTGGCCTTGGACGGGGTGAGCCAGACCAGGCCCTTCGCCGCATCCAGTTCCTTGACCTTCTTGTAGGTCGCGTCGGCGTCGAGCTTGTCGGTCACCTTGTTGAAGGTGATGAGCGACGTGCCGGTATATTCCCAATAGACGTCGATCTGACCGGCTTCCTGGGCCTGGCGCAGCGGGGCGGTGCCGAGGCCGGCGCGCTTGTCGACGGTGAAGCCCTTGGCCGTCAGCAGCTGGCTCGTCATCTCGGCCATGATCTGCTGCTCGGTAAAGTTCTTGCCGCCGACGACGACGGTCTGGGCGTCGGCGCTGCCGAGCCCGACGGCGAACGCCGCCGCGGCCAAGCCTGCCAGAATATTCTTCATCATGATGCCTCTCCTGTTGTTGTCTTCTCGTTTCGTATTGTTCTTCAGCGCAGGGGATTGACCCCGCGGGGGATGAGCCAGAACTGGCCCTGGCCGACGAGGAAATCGACGAGGATGGCGATGAGCGCCGTCGGGATCGCGCCGGCGAGCAAGGTCGAGGGCTCCATGAGGTCGATCCCGGAGAAGATCAGCTCGCCCAGACCGCCGCCGCCGATCAGGAAGGCGAGCGGCACCGTGCCGACGTTGATCGCGAGCGCCGTGCGCAGGCCGGCCAGGATGACGAACATGGCGTTCGGCAGTTCGACCCGGAACAGCACTTGGCCCGGCGTCATGCCCATGCCGCGCGCCGCCTCGACCAGATGCTCCGGCACCATCCTCAGTCCGGCGATGGTATTGAGCACGATCGGCAGCAGGGTCAGCGCCACCAGGCCGAAAATGGCCGAGGGCGCGCCGATGCCGAGCACGGACATGGCGAGCGCCAGAATCGCCAGGGTCGGGATGGTCGTGCCCAGGTTCACGACCTGCATGACGATGTTGGCGTAAGGCCGGACCGCAGGCCGGGTCAGCACGATGCCGAGCGGCAGGCCGATGGCGATCGCGATCGCGCCGGAGATCGCGGCCAGCGTCACATGCTGGCGGGACAGATAGACCACGTCCTCCCAATGGCTGAAGACCGCGGCGAGGGTCCCCTGGGCCTGCAGGTAGGCGCCGCAGGCGAAAACGAGCGCGAGCAGCAGCAGGCGCAGCGGGGTTCCGAGGGCCGACGTCAGCGCCATCGCCTAGTCCCGGTAGGTCGCGCCGAGCAGCTGGGTGATGCTGCGCTGCGTGACGTATCCCTTGTAGAACCCATCGTCGTCGACGCACGCGAGCCAGGTCACGCCATGGGTGAACATCAGCGAGACCGTGCTGCGCAGGTCGTCCGTCACCTTGATGACGCCGGGCAGCGGCTCGACATGCTCGCCCACCAGTCCCTTCCTGCCCTCGGCCTCATCCAGCCGGATCATGCCGCGGGCCCGGCCGCGCGGACCCACCATCACGATCGAGATATGGCCATGTTCGCGCATGCGGGCGACGGCGGTCTCCAGCGGTTCTTCGGCGATCACCCGCGGCGCGTCGCGCATCATCGCGTCCTCGACGCGGATCAGCCGCAAGCGCTTCAAGGTGCGGTCGCTGCCGACGAAGTCGGACACGAAGGCATCGACCGGATGGGCCAGGATATTGTCCGGCGTGTCGTGCTGGACCAGGCGCCCGTCGCGGAAGATCGCGATATGGGTCGCCATCTTGACCGCCTCGTCGATGTCGTGGCTGACGAACACGATGGTCTTCTTCAGCGCCGCCTGCAGCTTCATGAACTCGTCCTGGATCACCTCGCGGTTGATCGGGTCGATCGCGCCGAACGGCTCGTCCATCAGCAGCACGGGCGGGTCGGCCGCCAGCGCGCGCACGACGCCGACGCGCTGCTGCTGTCCGCCCGACAGTTCCTTGGGATAGCGCTTCAGGAAGATGCCCGGGTCCAGGTTGACCATCTCCAGCAGCTCGGCGGCACGGCTGCGCGACTTGGCGCGCGGCCAGCCCAAGAGATCGGGGACGACGCAGATATTATCCTCGACCGTCTTGTTCGGGAACAGGCCGATCTGCTGGATGACGTAGCCGATCGAGCGGCGCAGCGTGACCTCGTCCACCTCGGCCGTGTCCTGGCCATTGACGAAGATGTGGCCGCCGCTCGGCTGGATCAGCCGGTTGATCATCTTCATCGTCGTCGTCTTGCCGCAGCCCGAGGGGCCCAGCAGCACGCACACGGCGCCGGCCGGGACGTGGAGGTCGACCGCGTCGACGGCGGTGAACCCGCCGAAGACCTTGGAAACCCGCTCCAGCCGGATCATGACCGGCCCCTGAGGCCGGGCGAGGTCAGGACGCGCTGCAGGAACAGCAGCAGCGCGTCGGCCACGATCGCCAGCAGGCTGACCGCCAGCGCGCCGGTGATGAGCTGGCGGATGTCGGTCTGCGAAATGCCGCGCGCGATGAAAGTGCCGAGCCCGCCGGCGCCGATGTAGGTCGCGATCGCGGCGACCGCGATGTTCATGACCACCGCGTTGCGCACGCCGCTCACGATCACCGGCAGCGCCAGGGGCAATTCGACCTGCCACAGCCGCTGCAAAGTCGTCATGCCCATGCCGCGCGCGGCCTCGCGGAGCGCCGGGTCGACGTTCATGATCGCCGTGTAGGTGTTCCGGATGATCGGCAGCTGTGCATAGAGGATCAGGGCGATCAGCGCCGGCAGGAAGCCGATGCCCTGGCCGATCAGCGACAGCACCGGGATCAACAGGCCGAACAGCGCGATCGACGGGATCGTCATGATCACCGCGGCCACATAAAGCACCCGGTCGGCGGCCTTCCGGCTCTGCGTGATCAGGATGCCGATCGTCACGCCGGTGAAGATCGCGATCGTGACGGCCAGTCCGACCAGCAGAATGTGCTGAAGCATGTAGTGCCAGATGACCGGCAGGTTCGCGACGATGAAATCGATCGTCTGCACGCTTGCTCCTCTCTCGCCGGCTCCGCGGGAATCTTCCCTGGATCATCCGCAATGGCGATGCCGGCGCCCTTTACGATTCCGACATGTTTGCACGTAAATCCGACGGGCGGACAGCCGGCGTCAGCCGCCACGCATGTCGGAGGGCCGCGTGCCGTAGACACGCCGGTAGCAGGTCGCGAAATGCGAGGTCGAGGTGAAGCCGCACACGATGGCGATCTCGATGATCGGGCGGTCGGAATAGAGCAGCAGCTCGCGCGCCTGCTCGACGCGAAGCTGCAGGTAATAGCGCGCCGGGCTCATGCCGGCATGGCGCAGGAACAGGCGTTCGAGCTGCCGCGGGCTGATCGCGACCTGACGCGCGATTGCGGGCAGGGGGACCGGATTCTCGATCTGCCGCTGCATGATGGTGATCGCCTGGCGGGCCTTCTCGGGCAGATGGGCCAGGGTCTCCAGCCGCCCGCCCCGCTGGTCTTCCCGTTCGTCGCGGATCCGCTCGTGGTGGAACTGGTTGGCGACGCCGCGCGCCAGGTCCGCACCGTGGCCGTCGGCGATCAGGTGCAGCATCATGTCCATGGCGGCCGTGCCGCCCGAACAGGTCATGCGCTGCCGGTCGATCTCATAGATCTTGTTGGTGCAATCGAGGTCGGGGAAGTCCTCCTGAAAGGCCGAGCGGTTTTCCCAGTGGATCGTGCAGCGATAACCATCGAGCAGCCCGGCCTTCGCCAGGAGATAGGTGCCGGTCGAGATGGCGCCGATGGCGATGCCGCGCCGGGCCGCTTGGCGCAACACGGCCAGATAACGTTTCTCGTTGGCTTCCTTGATGCGCAAGCCACCGCAGACGAACAGGCACCGCGCGCCCTCCAGCGTGTCGGCATGGGCGTCGGCGGCGAACAGGATGCCGTTCGACGCGTCGACCCCCTCGCCGTCGAGACTGGCGAGCGTCCAGCGATAGGCTTCCCGATCCGCCAGGCGATTGAGCGAGCGCAGCGGTTCGATGGCCGAGGCCAGGCTCATCATCGAGAAGCCCGGCACCAGCAGGAACACGAAGCGTTCCACGGGCGGATCAAGGTTCGTGATGCGGGCGTCCCGTTGCATGGCCGGATCATAGCAATCGCGGACGCAGGGCGCACGCGATGCGGGTCAGCTCCAGGGAAACGGGCTCTTGGAAACCGGGTGCAGCTTGCCCTCGGCATAGCGTGACAGGCGGAACGGCTCCAGCAGGCCGCTACGCTCGCCGGCGATCTCGGCCGCGACCAGCTCGCCGACGCCGATCATCTTGTAGCCATGGTTCGAATCGGCGATCACATAGCAATTGTCGCGGAACACGTCGAAGACCGGGAAGCTGTCCGGCGTGAAGCAGCCGATGCCGCCGGATTTTTCCTCGTGGTACTTCACATGCGCGCCCTCGAACCGCTTGTGGCAGAAGGCGAGCGCCGAGGTCCACATGTCGGCGAATTCGGGCGAGGAGACGAATTCGGGACTTTGCGGCCCGTAGGGGTCGATCGCGACCTTGTCGACCGGCGTCTCGACCTTGTAGGGCATGGCGCCGCCCTGGATGCCGTTGAAGTGGAAATCGGGCTTGTAATAGATGCCCCACAGGTCCGACGTGATCAGCTGCCCGGTCTTGTCCGAATAGAGCGGCGCGTCGGTGTCGACATGGATCACTGGCGGCATCTTGCCGTCGTTGGTGGCGAGGAAGCCGGGGTCGACGCCCAGCACGCCCTCTTCGAGCTGCCAGAACCGCCACATCGGGATGTCCGCATGGATCTTGCCGTCGCGGCCCTTGATGCTGACGGTCCGGGGCAGGTCGAGCATGGTCCAGAAATCCCGGACCCAGGGGCCGGCGCCGATGACGACATAGTCGCACTCGATGCGGCCCTGGTCGGTCAGCACCGCCGCGATGGCCCGGCTGTTGTGGCCGTACTCGAAGCCGGTGACGGCGACGTTCTCCAGGATCCGTGCACCGGCCGAGGTTGCCTTGGCCGACAGGCCCTTCAGCGACGCCATGTTGTTGGCATAGCCGCCGGGCTTCTCGTGCAGCACGGACGTGATGCCCTTGGCCTGCCAGTCGTGGAACAGGCCCTTCATGTATTTCGCGCAGTCGGCCTCGCCTTCGATGAAGGTCGATCCGTAGCCGATCGCCTTCTGCTGCTCGTAGATGGTCGCGACATCGTCATGCATCACTTCCGGGCTGATCTGCATATAGCCGACCGGATGGTACGAGTAGGCCTCGGTATCGCTTTCCCAGACGCGGACCGAATGGGCCATCAGCTCGCGCATCGCCGGCTGGAAATAATTGTTGCGCACGACGCCGCAGGCGATGCCTGACGCGCCCGAGCCGACCGTGCCCTTGTCCAGCACGATGATGTCTGCCTCGCTGCCGCGTCCCTTGGCCTTCAGCTTCGTGGCCAGGTGATAGGCGGTCGACAGGCCGTGGATACCGCCGCCGATGATGACGTAGCGGGCTTTTGATGGAAGCGACATCGGGTGAACTCCGGGGAACGAGAGGCGAGCGGGCTGATCATTGCAGTGCCGCCGGGCCGCCAGGATCGAATTTACGACACCGATCCGGGCAAAAACGACCTCGGCCCCAAGTCGCAAAACCGGTGTCGCATGTCGCAAACCATCGCGCGGCGACGGGCACCTTCGGTCAAAATCCAAGACTGGACACGACCGGACAAGGAGCGATCGACATGTCGCGCGACCTCGTGCGCACCCTGCTCGACGAGCGGCGCAGCGGCTTCAGCCTGCCGCGCGGCTTTTATTGCGACGAGGCCGTCTTCAAGGCCGACCTCGACGCGGTGTTCGCGACCGACTGGCTGTTCGCCTGCAACGTCTGCGAGATCAAGCGTCCGGGCGACTACCTGACCCTGGAGATCGGCGACGATTCCGTCGTGATCCTGCGCGATCGCGACGGTGAGGTCCGGGCGTTCCACAATACCTGCCGCCATCGCGGTTCGCGGATCTGTGCCGACGAGACGGGACACGCGAACCGGCTGGTCTGCCCCTACCATCAATGGGTTTACGAGCTCGACGGCAGCCTGATCCACGCGCGCCAGATGCCGGCGGATTTCCCGGTCGGGGACTATCGCCTCGAGCCCGCCCGGGTCGAGGTGATCTGCGGCATGGTCTATGTCTCGATTGCCGACGATCCGCCGTCGCTCGACCGCTACCGCGCGGCGGTCACGCCCTATATCGCGCCCCACCAGCCGGACCGTACCAAGGTCGCCTTCACCTCGACGATCATCGAAGAGGCGAACTGGAAGCTGGTGATCGACAACAACCGCGAATGCTACCATTGCGCGGCGAACCATCCGGAGCTTCTGGTCTCGCTGGTCGAATTCGCGCTGCCGGATGATGCGGCTGCGACCGATGCCTTCGCCGGGCTGATGGCGCGTTCGGCGGCGAAATGGGACCGGCTGGAGCTGCCGCACCAGCCGGCCGACGGCGCGACGGAATTTCGCTGTATCCGCCTGCCGTTCAACGACGGCACCGTGTCCTTCACACTCGACGGCAAGCCGGCCTGCAACAAGTTGCTCGCCGACTTTACCGAGCCGGACCTGGGCTCGGTCCGCATGTTCCGGGTGCCGAACAACTGGAACCACTTCCTGGCCGACCACATCATCCATTTCCGCGTCCTGCCGCTTTCGGCCGACCGGACGGCGGTGCGGACCACCTGGCTGGTCCATGAGGATGCGGTCGAGGGCGTCGACTACGACGTCCGGCGCCTGACCGAGGTGTGGACCGCGACCAACGACCAGGATCGGCGCCTGGCCGAGAACAACCATCGCGGCATCCGCTCGTCGGCCTACCGGCCCGGCCCGTTCGCGCCGTCGGAATTCATGCTGAAGAATTTTTCCGACTGGTATGC
>NZ_DASZBY010000119.1:0-6526 GCF_035943795.1 Aliidongia sp.
CCATCCGGCCCCTGGTTCTCGAAACCCATGCCTTCGGTCAGAAAGGCCGCGAACTGGGGCAGGTCGCGGGCGGAAATGGCGACGGACCACATGCCTTGGATGGCGGCCGTGGCCGGCACGCCGCCCTTGGTCCAGACACCGGCCGGATCCTCGTCGGTTTCGACGAGCTCATATTCGACGCCGCACGGGTGTTTGAAGCCCAATCGCGGCACACCCAGCCGTTCAGCCGTGGTCGTCGGGTAGCCGAAGCGGTGCAGCCGCTCCGCCCAATAGGGAAAACTGCCCCGAGGGACCGCCAGGCTCAGGATGCAAACCTGGCCTGAGCCGAGAACACCGCCATGGCGCCACGCCATCGGAAAGGTCGTGACCAGGGTGCCCTCGTTGCCGGCCTCGTTCCCGTAATACAGATGATAGAACGGATCGGCACCATCCAGTAGCACGGTCTTCTTGATCAGCCGCAACCCCAGGACCTTCACGTGAAAGTCGTAGTCCTCTTGAGCGGAGCCGACGCACATCGTGATGTGATGATAGCCGCGGATCGGGGAAAATTCGGTCATTGGGACTACTCCACGCGGGAATGATCTCGGGGGCAATCGGCACCGTCAGCGCAATTCACGATGAGCGCGGGAAACCGAGAATGGTGGCGAATTTATCGGCCGCCTGATCGTCGCGAAAGTTAGCAATGGTTGGACGAACCGTTCGAAATATTGACCAGTCGCGTGGCAGTCCTTGCCGACTTCATTTCACGCTGACGACATTCGTCAGATCAACGGCATCCGAAAAAGCTCGAACACAAGATTCGGGTTGAACCATGTCGAATGCGGCACTCTCCAAGCGGGCAGAATGTCATTTTATATCAGCAGCGCTTCCGCATTGGCACGGCCCGCACGACAGGCCTCAGAGGTGTTCTCGTAGGAACCGCAGCAAGCTGGGCGCCAGCCGGATCGGATAGCCATAGGGATCGTCCAGCGGGTCCGACATCCAGAAATGCGGCGCGTCGGTGATCGCGACCGTACGGACGAAGCAGCCGACCTGCTTCAGGGCGCCCACGAAAGACTTCGACTGGCTTTCCCAATCGACGACGTCGTCGGCGGTGCCCCAAGCGACGAGAAACGCAGTGCCCCGACCCTGTCGGGTGACATGGCTCAAGGGCGAGGCCTCGATGAAGCGCAGTCGATCATCGAGCGGCGAATGTCCCATGAAAATCTCGGTGATCTGGTCATGGGGACGGGCCTGGAGATCGTGCTGCCACTGCGCCACGAGGTCGTAGACACCGTAAACGGCGACCACCGCCTTGACTTGAAGCGATCGGCCTTCGTCCTGCACATTCCCACCGCCGGCCAGGGCAGCGAGCGTGGCCAGATGCGCGCCAGCAGAATCGCCGATGAGGCCGACACGACGCGGATCAATCCCGAGACGCTCCGCATTCGCCCGCACGAACCGGACGGCCGCGCGAACATCGTCCGCAGCAGCCGGATAGTGATGCTGGGCGCTCTCGGCCAAGCGGTAGTCGATCGCGAACAAGGCTATGCCTTGGGCTGCCAGGTAGGGCCCCCAATGCTGATAGAACCGGGCGGACCCGAGCTTCCAGCCGCCGCCGTGGACGGCAACGACGACCGGCACCGCGCCCGCCGTCCCGGGCCGATAATAGTCGCCGGCGAGGTCAGTACCATCCACGGTCGCGTAGACGAGGTTACGTTCGACGTGCACAGAACAGCAGCTATCCTGATCGGCATGAGTCGGCAATCATCCCTCCTTCGGGGCAGGCGCAGGGCTCACGGCGCGACGTCGCTCGCCGGCTGCGGATGTTGGATGCCGCGTGGCGCTGCCGCGCGTGCGGGATAACGATAGGCGCCGAGCCCCAGCGCCAGGCCGGAAGCGGCGACCAAGGCTGCTTCGAAGACCGCAAGGGCCGGGCCATAGGAGTGGCCGCGGTCGAAGGCGATGCCCATGACCAAAGGTCCGAGGCCCGTGCCGATGGTGAAGACCGCGAAGAACAGGCCGTAGATCGCGCCATAGGCTCGCATGCCGAAATAGCGGCCGATGAAGTAGGCCATGAGGTCGACCTCTGCGCCGACGCCGAGGCCACAGAGCGCCGTGCCGGCCAGCAGCATCGCCGGCTCTCGGGCCAGAGCCAGCAGCGCGATGCCGATCACCGGGCAGCAGAACGAGGCGACCGCGATGTAGCGGCCGTGTATGCGGTCGAGACAGAAGCCAGCGACCAGCCGTCCGATGATCACGGCTACGCCGGCGAGCGACATGGCGCCGGTCGCCGCCTCTGGCGAGACGCCTCGGTCGGTCAAGAGGGCGACGGCATGAGCGAGCGTGCCGTTGATCGCAGTGACGGCGAAGAAGAAGCAGGCGTTCAGTTGCCAAAAGGCCGTCGAGCGCCAGGCATCCGCCAGCAGCACGCCCTGGCCCAGCGAGGAGGCGCTTGCTCCGTCGCCCTCCCTAAGTGTCGGCGGCTCGCGCAGAAACAGTGCGACCGGTAGCAGCGCCAGCACCAGAATGGCGCCGCCGAGGCCGACGTAGGCCGTCCGCCAGCCATGGCCGGCAATGAGCGCGGCAGCGAGCTGCGGCACGAGGGCGATGCCAAGTCCGACGCCGGTCTGCGCGACGCCGAGTGCCAAGCCCCGCGTCCTGTCGAACCAGGCCGAGATCGTCTTGACATAGGCCATCGGGGTTTGACACGCGCTGAGCACGCCTTGGACGCCGAACAGCAGGTACAGGACGAGGAGCGACGGCTGTAGCAGCGATAGCGCCATGGTCGCGAACGCAAACAGCAGGATCAATGGCAAGAGGGCGACACGCACGCCGAACCGGTCGACCAGACGGCCGACGAGGGGGGGCACGACGGCCGCGGCGATAGTCAGTATGCCGATCGCCGATGAAAACGTGCCGCGATTGATCCCCAGGTCTTCCGTGACCGGCTTAAGGAACACGCCGAACGTGAAGATGGTGATCGGCCCCTGGCCAACCGTCATGCCGAGGGCGCTCGCTGCGACGATCCACCACCGGTTCCGGAAGGGGCCGGGCATGCTCGTCAGCGCCCGGCCCGATGGTGATCGATGCTGAAACGCCCGGCGCCAAAGGCGAAGATGTAGAGCAGGCCGCCCGCTGTCCCGAGATGGAACAGGAACAGATTGAGCTGCAGTCCGTACGCTTTGGGATCGGCTGCCCAGAACGGATGGAAGATCACGGCCAGCACCATGGTCCAGACGAGCAACACAACCGCGATCCAGCGCGTCATGAACCCGGCGGCAAGCAGCAGACCGCTCCCGAGCTCGAGCACGATCGCGGGCAGCAGCAGCAGCGATGCCATGGGAACGCCATTGTGCGTCATGTAGGCGGCGACACCGTCCATGTCACCGATCTTGCGCAAGCCGGACACGATGAAGATCGACGCCAGCAGCAGGCGGCCGGCGAACGTCAGCCAAGCAGCGTCTGCCCGCTTCAAGGAAATAGGCATGGTGTCGATGGTCATGGTGAAATTCTCCCGTCTCGAGCCTCGCGTCTCGTCGCCCCCTACCGCCTCCTTCGAGTGGATGGAAAGGGAGCACGCTCGGGAAAATATTGCGGCGGCATGACCAGGATGTCGCGCCAGGAAGATTGCGACACTACGTTCGATTTATTGGACGCTGCGCCTGGGCGTGTCCCTCGCTTCATCATGAATGTCGCGCGTCAGCTGCTCGATATTGTGATCGAGGTAAGTCAGGAACGCTCGGATGCGGCTCGCCAGTTGGCGCTTACTCGGATAGAGCACATAGACATCGGCGCTCTCCGGCTGCCAGTCGACCATCAGACGCTCGAGGCGTCCCTCACGCTCCGCCTCGCGGCACTGGTAGCACGGCAGCAGTGCCACCCCGAGCCCGGCGATCGCCGCGTCGCGCAGCACCGTTAGATTGTTGGCCTCGACCGTGCCCACGGGTTGGAACGAGGTCCGGCCACCTGGTCCCGTGAAGACCCAGGCGCCACGATAGAATGCGGTCTCGAACCTGAGACATGCATGGCGCGCGAGATCCTCCGGGCTTTGAGGTCGCCCGCGCGCCGAGAGATAGTCCGGGCTCGCGTAGAGGCCACGCGGAATGCTGAGGATCCGCCGCGAGATGAGCGCCGAGTCCTCGAGCGTGCCGATGCGCAGCGCCGCATCGTAGCCTTCCTCCACGATGTCGACATTGCGGCTGGTAAGCTCGAGCTTTAGGCGGATCCGCGGATGGGCCTTCACGAAGTCGGCCAGCATCCTGCTCAGGATCTGCATGCCGAATTCGATCGGCCCGCTCAAGCGCAGCGTCCCGGTCGGCTCTTTCGGCTCCTGGCGGACCTCGGCCTCGGCCTCCTCCAGCTCGGCGAGGATCCGGACGCAGCGTTGGTAGTAGATTGCCCCTTCGTCGGTGAGCCGCACGACACGCGGCGTGCGATGCAGAAGCCGCACGCCGAGCCGCTCCTCGAGCTGTTGGACACGGTGGCTGACCGTCGATTTCGGCAGCGACAACCGCCGACCGGCCTGCGAGAAGCCGCCGGCATCGGCAACGGTAACGAAGCTCAGGATCTGCTCAATCATCGACAGCTCGGGGGGACGGGTTGACGAGCCGGAAGGCGGTACATCCCCTTGGCATTACCGCCCGGCAGACCGGCGTCGTCAACCCGCCCGCAACCGATGCAGGGGATCATGCCCGGATCGGTTCGAGCTTTGCCACCATATCGCCCTTGCTGCTGTCGAGACGGGGAGTCTCCGCTGGCGGTGCGGGCGGGCCGCCGGCACCGGCTCAGCGCTTGTTGAGCTGTTCTGCGACGCGTGGCAGCAGCCGCAGGGCGTTCTGGGATGCGATGTTGCGGACATCCTCGCCGCTGTAGCCGACGAAGTCGAACACGTCGCTGGTCGATTCGAGAATGTCGTCGACCGGCATGAACGGGAAATCACTGCCGTAGAGGATGTGGTCCGGCGCCACCAGAGCGTTGAGCGCCGGCAAAGTGAAGCGCCCGCTGACCATGGCGACGTCGAAGTAGAATTTCGCGAGTTCGGCGATGATGTCGACCGGCACTTTGCCCCTGAGTTCCGCCACGATCTGGGGGCCGTAGGTCAGGCGCTTGGCCAGGAACGGCACGGTGCCGCCAGCATGCGACAAGACCAGCTTCAGGTTGGGAAACCGCCCGAACACGTTGTTGTAGGCGACCTGGACCGCGACGCGTGTCGATTCGAAGGTGAATTCATAGAGCGACGGCGGCAGGCCAAAATCCTGGTTGGCAGCGAGCGTCGGCGGGCGCGGATGGATATGCACCGGGCAGACCCTACGGTTCAGTTCCTCGAACAACGGGTCGTAGTGGGCCGAGCCGAAATAGGGCCCGTAGTTCGACATGACGCCGAGCCCATCCAGGCGGAGCACGTCGGCCGCGTATTCGTGTTCGCGCAGCGCACCGTCGATATCCGGCAGCGGCAGGGTCGCGAAGGCGGCAAACCGATCCGGGCGCTTCGCGATGTATGTAGCCAGGGTCTCGTTGATGCGTCGGGCCATATCGCGCGCCTTGCCCGCATCGCCGTAGGGCACGCCGGGTGAGCTCAGCGACAGGACGGCGACGTCGATGCCCATTCGGTCCATGAACGCGACACTGTCGTCGATCGACCAGGCAGGAATGTCGACGGTGCCGAGATCGATGCCGCCGGTCAGCGCCGGCAGCAATGCGTGATGGTGAACGTCGACGATGGGACCATGCTGCGCCATTTCGGCTCTCCGCCTTCTTGCCAACTGTCTTTGATGGGAGAGGCTAGCGCCGAGTCCGCTTCCGCCAGAAGCCGCAGAATCCTGCACGCATCGTCCAAGAATTCTGACCGTCGACCGCACACCAAACGACAAAATCGCCTGTGCGGAAACCCGGCATCGTCCCGAAATTCGGGACGATTTGTTCAAATAGCATAGGCTACCGCCCACTCGGCAACTGGCCCAGCGTGCTGTGCTGGCGGCGTGGCAGAGGCGGCGCCGAATTTGGACAACGGATGATGACGACGCCAGCGGTCGGGTCCAAATCCTGGCGCAAGCATGGTCGTTCGACGGCGTCGAAATCTACATCTCAGACATGGGCATCGGAATGGCGGCCGAGGACATTCCGATGGCACTCAAGCCTTCCAGCAGCACTGTATCAGGGTCGGATTTCGGCGCTGCACCAAAGCCTGCAGGCGGAGGCGACGCGAGCGGAAGCGGCCGAATTCGTGCGCGGCCTGCCCGACCAGATCGTGCTGGTGCTGGAGGCCGGCACCCTGTCGATCGACCTGCGCGGAGATCTCGCCGGTATCCTGGCGATTGCGTCGTCGGCCAAGCAAAAGCCGGCTTCCTATCGGAGGCCGGGCGTGAGTTGCTATCGCGAGTTATATTGGTTGCGGGGACCCGCAAGGTCGTGTCCCGCCGAGTGGTGTAGGAGCTGTGGGTAAGTAGCCCGTCGCAGCGACCGCCGAGAGTCAGGCGGCGTCGGGCTACTTATCCACAGCGGTGGTCATCGTGAGTCTTCGGTAGGGTTTGGTCGCCAAACGTCC